>CAMCXP010000017.1 GCA_945883395.1 Melioribacter roseus P3M-2 | reverse complement strand
TTCGAGTACACGCCCACCGCACCGGGTCCGTTCAATGTTGATGCCGTTCTTCGTACATCGCTCGTTGGCTACGAAGCCATTGAACTCAGCGGTTACGGCGTAGCGACGAGTCGGCGGAAGTAACGCGCTCGAAGATCACGAAGCCACCCTCCTCGCGAAGTACACGCAGGTTCGGGTGTGTGCGCCACGGATCAGCATCCGTGATACGCGCAACGAAGTATGCGGGTTTGTCGATAGCCCCTTCAAGGAGCCACGGCTCCCACGCATCCACAGCGACACCCTTCGCTGCACTACTGAGGTGATATGGCTTATCGGTGTAGAACAGATGCGCGTAGCTCTTCATTGTGAGTGGTTTGACGTAGACATCCTTGCCCTTGAGCGACTCGTAGAAGTCCAGAGCAGCCCCTTGCGTGTATGGTTCAATGCGTGGAGCGACGAGCGGAAGGAACAACGCAACGAAGAGCATCACGCTTCCGAAGAGCACGCCTATGCTTGCAGTAAGCTTGCCACGACGTTGCAGAAGCCATGCGCCGACCAATCCAAGGAGCAGGATCGAACCAATCCATGGTTCAATGCCGATCCAGTCGACATCGCGCATGATTGCGGCGCGCAGGTACGTGTCGCGGAACGACGGAAGCGCGAGAAGCGCGTCGCGATGTTGGAATACCCATGGCACCAGTACGGTCGCGGCTGTGAGTACAACACCCACGATGCTCAGTCCGATCGTTGTCGGAAGCTTCCAGCGACCACGTGATGCACACATGCGCTCGAGTGCAAGCGCTGCGAGGAACGTCAACGGCAGATACGTCATCGAGCTGTAGTGGACGATCTTGGTCTTCACGAGAGAGAATACAACCAGCACGACTGCACCGAGCACGATCATCCACACGCGCATCATGCGTTGCATCGGCGTTTCATCGGTGGTGCTGCGGAAGCCCCCTCCAATCAGCATCGAAGCTGGATAACAGCCAATGGCAACAACCACGGGATGATAATACCACGGTTGCTCGTGTCCTGCATCGCCAGTGGTGAGGAGGCGCACCTGATAGGCGAGGTTCTCCATGATAAAGGTGGGTCCGTTCTGGATGTAGTCCACGATGAACCAGATCGATGCTGTTGCAATCGTTGTCGCACTTGCAACGAGCACGTGCTTCCATGGCAGCGGCATAGATCGACGCAGTACGATCCATGCGATGCCGGTTGTGAGCATCACCAAACCAAACCCTACGGGCCCCTTTGTCATCACAGCCGCACCGGCAAATACTCCTGCGATCAGTGCATTGCGCATGTAGTGCTGCTGCGTCGACTTCAGCATCCACCATACGCTCAGGAAGATGAACAGGTTGAAGAGTGGATCGATGATACCCGAGTGGAAGTAGAACGTCGGCAGCAGCGATCCAGCATAGACAACACACCAGAGGATGCCCATGCGGTTGGAATACAAGCGAGTGCCGATGCTGTGCAGTACGAGCATCGTGACGATGCCGAGTAAGGCATTGGGAAGGCGTGCGGCAAACTCACTAATGCCGAAGGCCTTCATGCAGTGCACTTGCAGCCAGACAAAGACAGGGGGCTTCTCATAGAACGGACGGAAGTCGATCTGCATGTGCATATAGTCGCCCGTCACGATCATCTCGCGTGCACACTCAGCGAAGTTCACCTCGTCCCAGTCGAACAGCCGCACGCCCCCTAAGAACGGGAGGAACAGCAGGGCAGATACGACGACGATCAGGACTTGCGTTCGGCGGACGGACATACGTTGGACTCCAGGGAGAAGCGGTACGAAAATACTCTGTGTTCTCTCGGCATTGCTCGTGATATTAGCAGACAGCACATTCGTTGGTGGACTATGAATCTGGTTCGTCGACTCCTTCTTATCACATTACTTCTTACGCCCTATGCACTTGTGGCGCAGTCACCTGCGTCGAATGCTGTTTCGCAATCAGGAGCCTGGCGATCCTCAGCGAATCAAGGACCTGGAGTAAGTCATTAAACGACCGTAACATGGCACACGTCGCATGTAACGTTTCGCATCGAGCATGATTCCTGATGTATGTTGAATGGCATTTCCTGAGGATGTGATGTCGACACTATCGAAATACACCGGACCCTGGGGCAAGCGCCAGGCAGCGCACCTGCTTCGTCGTTGTTCGTTCGGCGCATCGCCGTCGGAACTGACCGCAGCCGTCAAGAACGGACTTGATGCCACGCTCACGTCGGTGTTGATACCAGTTGCTCCACTGGCACCCCCGACGCACCCCAATGACGACTCGCAGTGGGTTCCTCCAACCGGTAAGGTCTGGACAAAGATGGCTCTTGTGACCGATCAGACGAAGCCAGAGCTTTCTACCGCTTACGATCTCGGTAAGGGTTCAGCATACTACAACAACCCCACAAAGCAGTGGTGGTTGAAGGCGATGATTCACGGACCAATTGCGATTCACGAGAAGCTCACACTGTTCTGGTCGAATCATTTCGCAACAGAAATGCAAATCGTTCAGAACGCAATCTTCTCGTTCGAACTGCTCGCCTACATGCGTGCAAATGCGTTCGGCAACGTGAAAGACATGGCACGTCGTGTTACGCTCGATGCAGCGATGCTACGGTACCTCAACGGTAACGTGAACACGAAAGGCTCACCAAACGAGAACTATGCTCGCGAACTCATGGAGCTCTTTACCATCGGTAAGGGGCCACTCGCCGGACCCGACGACTACACGACGTACACAGAGCAGGATGTTCGAGCAGCTGCACGTGTGCTAACCGGATGGCGCGACTTTGGTACCCGCGACCTTACGTTGACTGCAGGTGATCGCGACTATCGTGACAACGAACCGCGAACCGCACCAATGTTTGCAGACAATCCGAACGTGGTGTTTATCGCTGCAAATCACGACACAACCGATAAGGCGTTCTCTGCTCGCTTTGGTAATCGCGTCATCAAGGGGCGTACAGGTCAGCAAGCTGGCATTGATGAGCTTAATGAGCTTCTCGACATGCTGTTCGAGCAGCCAGCTACAGCGCGCTACATCGTAACGCGACTCTATCGATTCTTCGTCAACACGGCGATCACGGACGATGTACGTCGTGATATCATCGAGCCACTTGCAGCGGATCTCCGTTCCAACGGTTACGTAGTCGGACCAGTTCTCAAGCGACTGCTGTCTTCGGAACACTTCTTCGACTCCGCGCTCTTGGGCTGTCAGCTTCGCAGTCCGGCCGATGTTGTTGTTGGAACACTACGTTCTACACCAACATGGATCGCACCAACAGACAAGGCTCTTGCAAATCGCTTGTATGGTGCATTCATGTCGTCCTTGATCGGTCAACAAATGGATTTTGTCGATCCGAACAGCGTCGCCGGTTGGGAGGCATACTACCAAGCGCCCGACTTCGATCGTATGTGGCTCACAACGGCAACGCTTCCATTGCGTAACGGATATACCGATGGGTTGCTCACAAACAACGCTGCACTCGGACGCAAGCCGATCCTCGACACAGTGGAGTTTGTGAAGGGGCTCACCGATGTTGGTGATCCGCTCGGTGTGATAGAGCAGATCAACGAAGTATTCTTTGCTGTGCCATTCAGCGAGGCTACGACGATGATGCTCGCTGAAGAGGTGTTGATGAACGGCGGACGGTACTACGAGTGGACAGCTCTGTGGAACGCGCACATGCAGAATCCTACGAACGGGCCGGCGCGCACCGCCGTGAAGACGCCGCTCGATCGATTGTTCAAGTACATGTTCCGCATGGCGGAATACCAACTCGGATAAGGAGGTACCACAATGCGAACAACAAACCCTGATCTGAGTCGCCGCTCGTTCATTACCCGCGCTACGGGTGCGATCACGCTTCCACTGGTTCTCAACGGACTTCCACTGCAGGCATTTGACGGTCCGCTCGTTAACGACCTGTTCAATGCTAATGTCGAGACGGATCGTGTCCTTGTACTCATCCAGCTCAACGGTGGCAACGATGGATTAAACACCGTGATTCCACTTGATACCTACAGTGCGTATCAGAAGTTGCGGAGCAACATCGCGATACCAACGGACAAGGTGCTCAAGCTTCGAGACGAGGCAGGCCTTCACCCAGCAATGACCGGAGTGCATCGCCTATGGTCTGAGCAAAAGGTGGGAGTCATTCACGGCGTCACGTATCCGAATCCAAACCAATCGCACTTCCGCTCTAATGACATCTGGATGAGCGGGAGCTCGTCGAACGTGAATGAACCAACAGGCTGGGTAGGTCGCTACCTCAACACGCAGTATCCAACGTATCCAGAAGGCTATCCGAATGCTGCGATGCCAGACCCTATTGCGATTCAGATGAGCGCAGTTGTTGGCCTAGCACTCACAGGATTGCAACGTCAATCAATGGGTATTGCACTTCAGGACCCAGAGGCATTCTACCGTCTTGTGAGTGGTTCTGATGAGCCAGGCACCGATGTGCCTTCGACAGCCTACGCAGCGAGCAACGTGCGTTATGTGCGCGAAGTACAGTCGAAATCGATGCAGTTTTCGACAGTCATCAAAGCAGCGGCGGATAAAGCGAAGAACATCGCCGAGTATCCCACGAACAACCGTCTTGCAGATCAACTCAAGATCGTTGCACGTTTGATTGCTGGTGGTCTGAAGACGCGCGTTTACGTGGTGCAGCTCAACGGCTTCGACACACACGCAGCGCAAGTTGATGCACAGAACTCAACGATTGGCGCTCATGCACTCCTGCTGCAACTCGTCTCCGACGCCGTGGCGGCATTCCAGAGCGACATCGAGCAGCTGGGAGCAGGCGATCGTGTTGTGTCGATGACGTTCTCCGAGTTCGGACGTCGTGCAGCGTCGAATCAAAGCTTGGGTACTGATCACGGAACGGCTGCGCCACTCTTCTTCTTCGGTGTTCCTGTGGAGCACGGCATCGTAGGATCGAATCCTGACCTCGAGAATCTCGACAACGGGAACCTGCGCATGCAGCACGACTTCCGTCAGATCTATGCGAGTGTTCTTCAGCAGTGGTTCGGTGCTGATCCAGGCGTAACCCGGTCGGTATTGTTCGACCAGTTCTCTACGGTAAAGGTGATCAAGGGCGGCACGACATCGGTAACCGACTACGCCACGTCCGACGGAAGTGTACAATGCGATGCGCCGTATCCAAATCCTGTGCGCGACATAGCATCACTCCGTATGATCGTATCACAGCAGCAGCATGTCCGCATGGATGTCTTCGATGCACGTGGGTTCCACGTCACGACGCTGACCAACGGAGTGCATGATGCAGGCGAGCATACGCTGACGTTCGATGCCGCGCAGCTTCCGAGCGGCTCGTATCATGTGCAAGTACGCGCACGAGGCGAAGTTCTTCATCGTGTTGTGGTCGTAGCACGATAAGTATCCGCTTGCCGGATACTGGTCGGTATATTCGCACATGTCGCTGTCTGCTCCGACCGTATCTGTTATCGTTCCATGTCGCAACGAGGTTCGTACCATCGCTCAGGTGTTGCGCGATCTCGATGCGCAGACGTTCTCCGATGCGTTCGAAGTTGTGATCGCCGATGGAATGTCGACCGATGGCACGCGTGAGTTACTTGCAGAGCTCCAGCAGTCTGCATGGGGGTTCGATCTTCACGTGATTGACAACCCTGCGCAGATTATTCCAAGTGCTCTCAATCGTGCAGTCGAAGCATCGCGTGGGATGTTCATTGTGCGTGTTGATGGACATTCGCGTGTTGGACCTACCTATCTCACGGAGATTGTTCATCCGTTGCGTAGTGGGATGGCGGATGTCGTCGGACCCCAGATTCAGCTTCTCGCAGGGTCCTCTACTCCGCTCGCAGAAGCGATAGCGGTGTGTTCTGGAAGCGCGCTCGGCACAGGTGGTACAGCATCACGTCGTGCACTCATAGTTCCTGTCGACGTATCACACGCCGTGATGTCGTGTTACCGACGTGACGTGTGGGAGCGCAACGGTGGGTATGACGAAGCCCTGCTGTCCAATGAAGATTTCGACTTCGACATGCGTGCACATCGACGAGGTGCTCGCATTCTTGCATTGCCATCGCCTGTGTTCTCGCTTGTAGCGCGATCTACCCTCGGAGCACTCGCTCAGCAGCGTTGGCGCTATGGATGGTGGAAGGGTGCAGTATTGCACAACATGCCGTCGTCACTTCACATGCGTCAGGCAATTCCTCTTATCTCGCTGATTGCAGCACTCACACTCGTTGTTGCTGTTATGCTCGGTGCACTCTCGGCGAATGTGCTCGTATGGTGCGCAGTGGCGTACAGCGGTGTTGCAATAGTAACAGCTCTAGCAGAGGCGAAACGCTACCCATCGGCTTCATCACTTGTTGTTGCGACAGTCGCAGCCCCCATAGTGTTTGCCATCATTCATGGCGTATGGGCGTGTGGAGTGTGTGCCGGACTGCTTGTGAATCCGCGTCGTTAGGACGATGCGCGTGCCGTTGGGCTGTCGCTAACTTCGAGCAGCGGTGCTGAACCACGCTCAACAACATCGGCAGTGATCACGCACTTACGAACGCCTTGCACATCTGGCAGGCGATACATGATCGGATTCATTACCTCTTCCATCACACCGCGGAGCGCGCGTGCTCCCGTTCGGCGGGACTTCGCCTTGGCAACGATGTGCAGGAGGGCTTCGAGCTCGAACTGCAGTTCAACGCCTTCAAGCAACAGAAGCTTCTGGTACTGCTTAACAATCGCATTCCGTGGATTCGTCAGAATGTCGAGCATCGCTTTGTCGCTCAATGGATTCAACGCCGTGATCACCGGCAAACGACCGATGAACTCTGGAATGAATCCAAATCGCATGAGATCTTCTGGCTCTACATGACGAAGCAAATCGGCTGACTCTTCGACCGTTGCTGCCGTCGGAGCAGTAAAGCCCATCGTTGATGGACGCTTGCGGCGGGCAATGATCTTCTCAAGACCCTCGAATGCCCCGCCACAGATAAACAAGATGTTCCGCGTGTTTACGTAGATCAACGGTTGCTCCGGATGCTTACGTCCACCCTTCGGTGGAATACCAGCGATGGTCCCTTCGAGCATCTTCAGCAAGCCCTGTTGTACGCCCTCACCAGAAACATCACGTGTAATAGATGCAGAGTCGCTCTTACGCGTGATCTTGTCGATTTCATCAACATAGATAATGCCACGTTCGGCACGTTCTACATTGTAGTCGGCGTTCTGCAGAAGGTTAACGATGATCGACTCAACATCGTCACCCACATACCCGGCCTCGGTGAGCGTTGTTGCATCAGCTATCGCAAACGGTACGTCGAGAATGCGCGCAAGCGTTTGTGCGAGCAGCGTCTTACCTGTACCTGTCGGACCCAACAAGAGGATATTGCTCTTCTCGATGTTGACATCATCGAAGGCACTAACCAAATTCTCTGCTTGAATCCGTTTGTAGTGATTATACACTGCGACCGACAGCACTTCCTTTGATGCATCCTGTCCGATCACGTGGGTGTCGAGCTGACGCTTGATCTCGGATGGACGTGGCAGTGCGGCGACGTCTGAGCGAAGAGTCGTTGCTGGTTGATTTTTCCGAAGGATCTCGACAGAGTTCTGAACACAAATGTCACAGATATAAACGCCCTTGCCCGCGATCAGGCTCACGACTTCGCGTGAGCTCCGTCCGCAGAATGAACAATGAAGTTCTTCGGGAGCGCCAGACTGTGGCTGTTCAGGTGTACTCATTATGTGGTGCGTTCCATGACCTTATCGATCAAGCCGTAGGCCAATGCTTCCTGCGGCGACATGTAGTTATCGCGATCCGCATCCTTCTTGATCGTCTCGTAGTCTTTTCCGGTGTGCGTCGAAATGATACCGTACAGCGTATCGCGAATACGGAGCATTTCCTTCGTGTATATCTCGATGTCTGTTGCCTGACCTTGCGTACCACCAAGTGGCTGGTGCATCATGATGCGTGAGTTTGGCAATGCATACCGCTTACCCTTCGCACCCGCACACAGTAATACTTGCGCCATTGATGCCGCCATACCAACGCAGATCGTCGATACTTCAGGCTTTACGAACTGCATCGTATCGTAGATGGCAAGGCCGGCCGACACGCTACCGCCCGGTGAGTTGATGTACACCGAGATATCCTTGTTTGGATCTTCGCTCTGGAGGAACAATAACTGAGCGATCGTCAGGCTTGCAACGACATCATCTATCGGTGTTCCGATGAAGATGATACGTTCCTTGAGCAATCGCGAGTAAATATCATATGCACGCTCTCCACGACTGGTCTGTTCGACCACCATTGGTACGAGTTGATTGTGCATGATGTGCTCCTTGGTGCGGGTTCGCGGTGAAAGTTAGATCGCAGTTTGTTCAGAATCGACGATGACGTCGTTCACAATCGCGTAGTCTAAGATCGAGCGTACGGCCTTTTCTGCGAGAATCTGATCTTCCACTGAGTGATTCTGACGCATGATCATGCGCAACTGATCTTCCTGCAATCCAAATCGTCCGGCAGCCGATGTAACATCCTCGTCGGTAACCACCAGTTCCTCAGCCTCGACGATGCGGTCGCGAATGAGCTCCCATCGAACAATGCGTTCAGCTGATGGACGGAACTCATGCTCGATTTCGTGGACATTCAGCTTGTCGATGCCAGGAGCACCTTCGTTGCGCTTCTTGAAATCGTCAAAGAGCTGATGAATCACGGCATGAACAAGGGGTTCTGGTACATCGAACTCGTGAGCCTTAACGAGCTGATCAATGATCTGCCCTTCTACGCGTTCCTTTGTTGCCTGCTCAAAGTACTCCTGAAGTTGACGTTCAATATCGCTGCGGAGCTCTTCTGTGGTTGTGAAACGTCCACTCGTTACCATCGACACAAATTCGTTCGTGAATTCCGCTGGGATCACACGCTGGATGTCGGTCACTGTAACGCGATAGCTGGCTGGTTGTTCCTTTTCGTCCTGCGTTTCAGCAACGTAGGTAAATGCATCGCCAACCTTCGTGTTCGCAAGTGACGAACGAAGATTCATGTCGATGTTGTCGTCCTCGAGGAAGGCGCGTTCTTCGCGTGGCTCTGCGCCGATAATCGGCATCGACGTTTCACGGTCGAGCTCGTGCATCGAAATCGTTGCCAGGAACAACGTTCCATCGATCTGCTCGGCAGGCTCAAAAGAGGCTGCGCGAAGGCAAATACGGTCAACCTCCTGTTGTACATCATTATCGGCGACGTTCTTGATGGGGCGCTCAACGACGAGGCCGCGGTATGCGCCGAGTTCGAACTCGGGCATCGTATCGAAGCGAATCGTAAAGGACACCCCCGTCGGAGACTTCTGGATGTCTGTCAATGCCGGGTTACCCACAACACGGAGCTTTTCCTGCGTCGCGAACGAGCGGAATTCAGCATCGGCGATCGTTTCGAGTGCTTCGTTCTCAATATCACGAGCTAAGCGCTGCTTAATGATCGGGATCGGAACCTTACCCTTGCGGAAGCCAGGTAGGGTAATGCCCTCCTGTGCTCGCTCGTAGGCACGCTCGTAGTGGGGTTTAAGTTCGCTTTCCGTGAGGTCAATGCGTACCTCACGGATGCACGCCTCGATTGTCGTCAGGCTGCGTTCCACTCTAGGGGGCTCCTTCTATCGCCGTAACAGGAAAGGATTTATTTGTGCGGAAGGAGAGACTCGAACTCTCACGGGTCGCCCCGCCAGATCCTAAGTCTGGTGCGTCTGCCATTTCGCCACTTCCGCAGAACCGCAAACTTACGTAATTACCGTAATCTAGTGCCATTAGGTACTGGAGCGTCGGGTACACAGAGTGCGACAGACCCATCTGGCTGGTGGAGGCCGGTGACGAGCACATCGGACATCCAGGGTCCGATCTGCTTGCCCCCTAACCCGCAGATGCAGACAACTTGTTTCCCTGTAAGGTGTTCAGGCGTATAGAGTTGCGTGATTTGCGCGCTCGACTGTCGTACGCCAAGCTCGCCGAGATCAACCCACAGCTTATAGGCTGGTTTCCGAGCCTCCGGGAACGCCTCGGCCCGAACAATCGTACCGACGCGAATATCGAGGCGGTCGAACTCATCGAATGTTGCATGTGTCATTGTGCGCAATTTGCACACATGCACGTTGTGATCATTGGAGCTGGTTGGGCAGGAGTAGCGGCAGCGATTCATGCGGTTGAGCATGGTGCACGCGTCACTGTCATCGAAGAACGTCCCTACATCGGCGGACGTGCTCGGTCGTTCCCGGACCGGGAGACGAACACCGTGATCGACAACGGACAGCATATAATGATGGGGTGTTATCGCGAGGTGCTGCATGTTCTGCGTACGCTCGGCACCGACGATCAGCTTGATCGTCAGGCAGCCCTTCGTGTAGGCTTTGTTGATGCAGGGGGCAAGCGTGATGTACTCGATGCATCAGCTCTTCCCGGCAAGCTCGGCGTTGCCCTTGGCATTCTCCGACTGCAGCAGTTGCCGTTGAGGGCGCGGCTCGCCGCAATGCGTTTTGCGCTCCGGCTAACACTTCATCGCATTGATGCCAGTGGCATGACGTGTAAGGAGCTCTTTTCGCGGTATCGCCAGCCAGCAGAGCTGGTGTCGCGGTTATGGGAGCCCATCGTTCTTGCGACCATGAACGCCTCCATCAACGATGCCTCGGCAGACATATTCTGTACCGTCATGCGGTTGGCCTTTCTCGGGAGCACCGAGGACTCACAGATCCTCGTGCCACGTCGTGGCTTGAGCGACCTGCTCGAACCGTTTACCGACTGGCTGCGCAAGCACGGGGGTTCGGTTCACACAAGTGTCGCCGTCGAGCGGCTCACCATCGCGCAGGACCGCGTGACGTCGGTCGTGCTCAGCACGGGAGAGGAGATCACCGACGTTGATGCTGTGGTGAGCTGTGTGCCACAACGAGCTCTCACTCGTATCTGCGCAGCATCGCAGTACCCACTTGTCGACCTGCATGAGCCAGCTGTGAGCCCCATCGTAAGCGTGTACCTCTGGTATTCTGCTCAATGGATGACCACCGACCTCGTTGCGGCGCTTGGAACTGCCACACAGTGGATCTTCAACAAGCATCGAACCACTCCAGGACTCGTTGCGCTCACGATCAGCGCCGCAAGCGACATCGCCGGGCACGAGAGGGATGTGATCGTTGCCGGATGCGATACTGAGGTGCGCCTACTGTTTCCAGAGGAGCTCGACGGCGTGAAGCTCCTACATAGCCAGGTGATCAAGGAAAAAGCTGCCACGCCAGTCTTTACGCCTGCCGCGAACGCAGAGCGGATTACAAGCGATGCGTTGGGTATCGAGAACCTCCGCATTGCGGGAGATTGGGTGCAGACCGGATTGCCGGCAACGTTGGAGGGAGCCGCGTTTAGCGGTGTTCTCGCAACCAGCGATCTGCTACCAGCGTAGCGCCCCATCCCGCAGCGGCTCCCAGGGCCATACCGCCTAGGACATCGCTTGGGTAGTGAACGCCACAATACACGCGGGAGATAGCCGCCAGCAACGCATACAGCCATGCGTAGGGTCGCACACGAGGCATGCACCATCCCAAGATCACCGCCATTGCAGCAGTATTCATAGCGTGGTTGCTAGGGAAGGATCCGCCCCCTGACCCCACAAGTTGATGCACATCGGAAAGTGTGATATACGGTCGAGGACGTTGAACAACCTCCTTCAAGAGGTAGTGGCTGGCCTTGTCGATCACCGTGATTGTGACCACCAGAAGGCCCGCGCACCAGAGGTACATTTTACCCGTCAGCGTAGCGCGCGTTATGACGCCAACCACGATCATCACAGTCAAGCCAAGGACGTACAGTGGAAGTGCGAACTTCGTGGTAGTGATCGCCACGAAGAACGCATCGAGCCATGCGTGTGACAGACCATCGTTGATTGCCCAGAAGAGGCTGATATCAAGGGATTTGAGCGTTTCAAGCATAGGCGAAGCTAGGCATAATTACAGTCATCTCATGTCGGTGTTACAAGACTGTTATCAGACGTTCTGAACATGTGCAACCTGAATAGTTTTCCACACAAACTTTTGTGCATAGAACACGTTGCGTCATGACACTAATTTGCCAACGTTGTCTTCATTCACGCGACAGCATCGAAGATCTCGTGGGAGAATGCTTCGCTTTCCAAACAGATCCTGCTTGGTACGCTGCAAAACCTGCGTCGATCGAGACAACACCCGCCTTGCGATCTCACAATCCAGCATCTCCACAACAGTGTTGCGTACGTCCTGTTTCAGTGCATGACGAACACTTCGCTTGTACGAGGTGTTAGGCTGAGTGATCGTTGAGGACGTTGCCCATCGGGGGGGCGAAACCTTATTGATCCTGTTGGAGGGACTACATGAAGATTGAGCGACGGTTTACCAATGCGGGAACAAGCCCGTACGACATGTTCCGGTATAAGGAGCGAGATTCTGTACTGCGCAATCAAAGCGGTCTAGAAATCTTCCGCATGGAGAGTATCGAAGTACCTGAGGCGTGGTCGCAGGTAGCATCAGATATTCTTGCACAGAAGTATTTCCGCAAAGCGGGTGTGCCGCAGCTGGACGCATCCGGTGCTCCGATCCTCAACGAGGATGGGTCACAGAAGCTTGGTCCCGAGACTTCGGTACGCCAGGTGGTGCATCGCTTGGCAGGATGCTGGCGTTACTGGGGTGAGAAGTACAACTACTTCGACACCGCCGAAGACGCATCGTCATTCTATGATGAAGTTGCGTACATGCTGCTCAAGCAGATGGCCGCGCCAAACTCACCACAGTGGTTCAATACTGGTCTGAACTTTGCCTACGGCATCACCGGAACGGCGCAAGGCCACTACTACGTAGATCCGGACACAAAGAAGCTCACGCGGTCGAGCGATGCATACACGCATCCGCAGCCACACGCATGTTTCATTCAGTCGGTGAGTGACGATCTCGTTAACGAAGGCGGCATTTTCGATCTCGCAACACGCGAAGCTCGCATCTTTAAGTACGGATCAGGCACAGGTTCGAACTTCTCGAATCTCCGTGGTGAATCTGAACGCCTCTCTGGCGGCGGTGTTTCATCGGGCTTGATGTCATTCCTCAAGATCTTCGACCGCGCAGCTGGTGCGATCAAGAGCGGTGGCACGACGCGTCGTGCAGCCAAGATGGTGATCGTCAATGTTGATCATCCAGATATTGAGAAGTTTATCGAGTGGAAGTCGAAGGAAGAAGAGAAGGTCGCGGCTCTTGTAGCCGGATCAAAGATCGCTTCGACATTCCTCCGAGCAATCGTCGATGCAGCGGTCACAGGTGGTGCTGATGAATCAACGAACGAGCGTCTGCGTGTTCTGATTCAGCGCGCGCTGAACCGTGGCGTTCCATACAACATCATCAAGCGGTCACTGTCGCTCGTCAAACAGGGCGTTACAACGCTTGACTTCACGCAGTTCGATACGCATTACGAAGGTGAAGCATACAACACGGTGTCTGGTCAGAACTCCAACAACTCTGTTCGTGTCACGAATGAGTTTATGGAAGCGGTGATGACAGACGGCACATGGGATCTTGTATGGCGAACAGACAGCAGCAAGCGTACAACTGTGCGAGCACGCGATCTGTGGGATAAGATTAACATGAGCTCGTGGAAGAGTGCTGATCCTGGACTTCAGTTCGACACGACAATCAATGAATGGCATACATGTCCGAACGACGGCCGTATCAATGGGTCGAACCCATGTTCTGAGTACATGTTCCTTGATGACACGGCATGCAACCTTGCATCGTTGAACCTTGCGCACTTCTATGATGAAGACACGCAAACGATGAAGGTCGAGGACTATCGTCACGCCGTACGTCTCTGGACGATGGTGCTTGAAGTATCGGTGTTGATGGCGCAGTTCCCATCGCAAGATGTCGCACAGAAGAGCTACGACTTCCGTACGCTTGGTCTTGGCTATGCAAACCTTGGAACGGTGTTGATGATGATGGGTATCGCCTATGATTCGCCAAAGGCATTGGCAATCTGCGGAGCGCTCTCATCAATCATGACGGGGGAATCATACACAACGAGCGCGGAAATGGCACGTGACGTCAAGCCATTCCCGAAGTTCAAGAGCAACCGCGAGGCGATGCTTCGCGTCATGCGCAATCACAGGCGTGCAGCATATAGCGCAGGGGAAGGTGAGTACGAGGGGCTCACAATCAGGCCGCAGGGCATTGATGCAACGTACTGTCCGACGGAATTGCTTACAGCCGCGCGCAAGGCGTGGGATAGCGCAATTGAGCTCGGCGAGAAGTACGGGTATCGCAATGCACAGTCAACAGTAATCGCACCAACTGGAACGATCGGACTCGTGATGGACTGCGATACAACGGGTATTGAGCCAGACTTTGCGATTGTGAAGTACAAGAAGCTCGCCGGTGGTGGATACTTTAAGATCGTGAATCAGTCGGTGCACAAGGCACTGACAAAACTGGGCTACACAGCCGAGCAGATTGACGATATCGAAAAGTACTGTAAGGGCCACGGTTCGCTCGTTGGATGCCCGCATATCAACCGCGCCTCGCTCAAGGCACTGAATCTTACAGTAGAAGCGATCGATGCAGTCGAGGCTCAGCTCGAAAGCACGTTCGATGTTCGCTTCAATGTCAATCGTTACACACTCGGTGATGAACTAAGTAAGGCTTTGGGCTTCTCCGATGCGCAACTCGATGATCCTGGATTCGACATCCTTACAGCACTCGGATTTACAGCAAAGCAAATCGAGGAAGCCAACGATCACATCTGTGGTACGATGATGATCGAAGGTGCCCCGCATATCAAGGATGAGCACCTTACAATCTTCGATTGCGCAAACAAATGCGGTAAGCGTGGCGAGCGCTACATCGACTACATGGCGCACGTCCGCATGATGGCTGCTGCACAACCGTTCATCAGCGGTGCAATCTCCAAGACCATCAACATGCCTGGAGACGCAACGATCGATAACGTTGGTGACGTGCACACTGCATCATGGCGTTTGATGCTAAAGGCTATCGCGTTGTATCGCGACAGCTCGAAGCTCTCGCAGCCACTCAATGCAAGTAATGATGACTTTGACGAGCTCGTCTTGCTCGGCGATACCGACGACTGGGACGAAACAGTCGACAACAAGGCACTGCAGAAGGTCATCGTTGAGCGCGTCTATCAGCGTGCCGAGCGTCGTCGTCTTCCAAAGCGTCGCCATGGCTACGTTCGCGAAGCGTCTGTGGGTGGACACAAGTTGTTTATCCGTACTGGTGAGTTTGATGATGGTTCGCTTGGCGAGATCTTCATCGACATGTACAAGGAAGGCGCTTCGTTCAAGGGTTTGCTCAATTGCTTCGCCGTACTCACATCGAAGGCACTCCAGTATGGCGTGCCACTCGACGAGCTGGTTGACACCTTCACGTTTACACGCTTCGAGCCAGCAGGCTTCGTAGAGGGCCACGAGGCTATAAAGAATGCAACCTCGATTCTGGACTACATTTTCCGGACTCTTGGATACGATTATCTCAAGCGCACGGACTTCGTTCATGTCAATGCGGTCGACGCCTCTGTACCGGTACAGACTCTCGATGCCCTGGCCCCAGCGAAACCGGCGGCACAAGCACAGCAAGATGTCGAGGTGCCCGCAACGTTTAATGATGTGATGGAGGTGTTTGCAAGTTCCATCGAGTCAGGGGGCTCTTCAGATGCAGAGACACTCAGGAAGCTCGATCCTCGCAAGCTTGGCTACACGGGAGAGTCCTGCTCTAAATGCCAGTCGACCCAGGTCGTTAGGAATGGCGCGTGTACCATGTGTTTAAATTGCGGCACCACGACGGGCTGTAGCTAAACTCAACAGCACCACAGATTTTCCGATCCCATCTTGGTTTTCCGGGATGGGATCGTTCTTTTTTCATCCACACCAACCGACCTGCGTGTATTCTGGCACGGAAATTCTTTGGAGAACAGGGAGTTACGGCCTATTTTCCCGGTCGTCTATTGGTGTGGCCGTGGGCAAGAATGAACATAAGACCAATTCTTTCAAGGAGATACACATGAACACACGCATCCTTGCCGTGATGGCGTTTGCCTCGATCGTCTCATTGACGGTTGCTACTGCAGGTGGAAACTGTGGAACTGGATCCACAGCAAAGAAGTCAGCTTCAGGATCATGTTGTTCGAAAACATCAACATCAACGTCAACGTCGACAGCCAAGAAAGACGCAAAGGAATGCACAGAACAAGAAGGTGCATCATGCTCTACGTCGAAGAAAGCAACGGGAAAGAAGGCTAGCATGACATCGGCTGGCTCTTGTTGCTCAATGAAGGCCAAGGACGTTACGTCCACATCGGTAGTTCCGTCAACGGAAGCAGTATCAGTGACTCCTGCAACACCGCAGAAGTAACTATTTCCACTGACTCGGAAACGGGTCGGCGTCTGCGCAGTTATTAGGACTGTGCCCAACACCAGTAGTGCATAACAGGGAGAAACGCCATGTCCAAGGGCGGAGCAGGAAAAGTCTATTTCGTGTTGTATCTGGCCGTGATTCTCGAGCTCCTCATCATTATTGTGGAGCGCGACGAAGCTGAAGAGCATCTCATGGCCAAGCAGAAGGAGTCGATGAAGATCGTTCAGTCGATTTTGTCACAGCTCCAGACAGGTACAGGCGTAGAGGGACTGAGTACTCGACCACAAGACCAGATCGTGTTGAAGAGCCCAGAGTGGGCCAACATGCCGGGCATGGATCTCATCAAGGAAGAGCGCGAGTATCTAGTAGAGGTAGGCGTTACTGACGTGATGGGCGACCTCCCGAAGGTGCTCAAGGACGAGCGCCTCGATGAAAAAGTTAAAATGACACGCATCCGAGACTTCGTCTTGGCGTCAAACGTGCGTGAAATCTTCTACCAGATCTGGCACAGCTCTGACGCTAATAAGGACATCTCGGATTTCCCGGGTGATGGAGAGATCGCTGAAATCCTCTCGAATAATGGCGGACTCAATCAGGTGTCCCATGGGTGGACCCTTCTTGGATACCAGCGCGCTACGTTCGACCAAGCATGGCTCGATAAGCAGAACATTCCTCTCGGACTCTCCGAGGCGCAGAGTTGGTTCAAAACAACTACTCCCGTCTACAACTTCGACGAGCCTCGTGGCGATTATCGCGCATTCTGGGGCGGTCTCGAAGGCAAGGTTCAGTTTGAATACGACCACGATACAACGCTCAGCCAGGGAACAAATCGCTTCCCGGCATCGCTGAAGGTTCGTTCCTTCATGGCCCGCTTCCAGCCGAAGGGGCGAACAGGGGTCTACAAGCTTCACTTCTACTCAAAGACGAACAAGATCCTGGGTATTCGACGTGATCCAAACTCCATGAATGTGGAGGCGTCAGACGAAGAAAAGGTGAACATCGGTACGGTTCAATTGACGGTGAAGGACTTGCGCAGCGTGCTCAAGGAACTCAACCGCACGATGAACGATCCAGAGATCCTGACCTTGACAACGGATTTCACAAAGCAAGACAGTAAAATGTCGGGCAAGACCTACAACGAGAAGCTCAATGCGCGCGTCCTGACGCTCCAAACAAGCAACCCGGATCAAGCACGCGAGGCACGCCTCTACGGCTACATCAATATGATCCTGCGTCCGAATCAGAGCTCGGATCTCGAACAGAACCAAGCAAGCATGGGCTTCACGGTGAAAGTTGTGCAGCCAGACATTCCAATGTCAAAGCCAACGATTGCTGACCTTGTTGAGAAGCACAAGGTTATCTCTGGTGTGAAGTACGTTGTGATCCCATTCACAATCAACAGCTTCAAGACTGCACCATTGCCTTCTCAGGTTACAGTTGAGCCACGTGAAGCTGGTGTCAACGTTGAAGTAGTCCAAATGCCGGGTCAGGCAGCATCGACTCAGCCAGGCGGTACGAAGAGCCAAGCCTTCGAGCTCCGCATCTCAGGTCTGACGTCGGATGGCAATGCGAAGAAGGAATACAAGGTAAACTTCGCTGGTGCGAATATTCCAATGAGCGATGGAACGGTCCCTGATGCGTTCATCACGGTCTATCCGGCTGGTCTGATGCAGAAGAATCGCGACCAGATTGTCGACCTTATGGATAAGCGTCTGCGCATTGGTAAGGAACCAGTAATTGCGTTCCAACCAAGCAGCGAAGGCGAGATTCCTGCCAACCAATTCTCATTGAAGTACGAGTTGGATGGACAAGTGAATAAGTTCGATGGAAGCCAGCCATTGCAAATGAAGCTGCCATGTATTCCAAAGGGCATGAGTCTTCTCAAGATTTCAGCCGTCTGGAACTACCGTCCAGCAGGATCGCAGTACTCTGAGCAAGTCGTGCTCTTCGAACACCAGAGCAGTAATGCGAAGAAGAATCCGCCACAGATCGATCTCGGCGGAACAAGCGAGCAATTCGACCTTAAGAACTTGAAGCTCGTCATCAGCGGTATCATTGTTGAGCCACCTACAATTGACTGCAAGAAGAAGGCAGACGCAAACGATGTTAAGGTCGCGGTTGACCTCAATCCACCATCGGCTGGTAAGTACAAGATCGTATCACAGATCGACCCTGAAGGTGGCGGAACGTATAAGGTGACATTGACACTCAAAGGACCTCGCTCGAAGTTCACAGGTGCTAACATCCTTATGAAGATTTCTGCCAGCGCGAGCGGTGCGGAATCTACAGCGGAAGAGACGAACGTTTCGATCCCTGAATTCCGTTGATCTTCTCACACACGTACACAAAATCGAGTTCACACATGAGTCTGTCAATAGCAGTTTGTAGAGGTTTGATCTTGACCCTCGTAGCGTCGGTCGGAATTGTTGCATCTAACGCGCAAGACCAGAGCTATGAAGGCAAGTACAAGAACTCTCTCAAATCCCTCTCCAATTATCGCTATGGCGATATCTCGGTCTTCCGTGTTGAGGGCCAGCTCTTTACAGACGTCAGCAATCTTCTGAATCCTCCACTCCCACCTGATACAACGGGTGCTGTGAAGCGGCTTGAAGAGAGCAACTTCACGTTGTTCGACGAAATCCGTAAGGCTGTTCGCCGTTCAAGTTCGGCTGATAAGGTTGCTGAGCTTCTCGTTGATAAGCAGGGGTTCAGCGCTGAAGAAGTAGCCGATCGTGATGTGCAAACCGTGATTGAGCGATTCCTTCAGGATAAGGAGTATCAAAGTTCGTTGTTCAAGAGCGCATACATCGTCACAACGAAGTATCAGCGCGGCGACGATGGAGCGAATCTTGTTGTGGTTGCACTGGTGAAGACTCGTGTGACACCAGCCGGTAACACAGTGAAGGATCTTTCAAGCGTTAGCAACAACGACATCATTCCGCGCTACTCGCTCACGAAGCTTTCCCCTCCGGCAAACTCAAGTGTTCCTGGTAAGCTGTACGACTACCTCAAGTCGCAAGTCATCCAGAATAACGTAACCAACGTTACACTCGAAGCGCAAGGTATCGATGATCCAGACACGCGCTTTGTTCGTCAAGTGTTTGGCAACTCTGTGCAAGTGTCGGAAGACGATGTTCAGCAGTTCATCAAGATCACGAACGGTATTCCGGTATCGTATGTCGGTCCGAATGAAATCACACTTTCAGCTGCAGATTTGATCGCATACAGACGTTACGCACCAGATCCAACACCAAAGATCGTTACAACAGTCGAACTCGATTCGAATGGAGAGGAATCAACTGTCGAACGCGAGATCGTGACGTACAATGGACGCCTCCCACTCTACGGTGTGGAACTTCGTTATGGCCTCGAGGATATCAACTATCCGTCGATATGGAGCGAACGTGTCTCCCTCAATGCTGTATGGAGTCAGGCACGACTCGGCATTATCCTGCCAACAAGCGGATGGTCGTCACTTTCAACATCTCTTGGCAGCCCACGTACGATGACGAATGCAGGCTTTGGTGTCAACGCGAACGTTGAAGTGCCAATCAAGCTGATCGCACAGTCGGGTGTATTCAATATCGCAGCGAGCTACGTCTTCGACAATGCAGTGAAGTCGGAGCACCAGCGCTACGATGATATCGAGAAGCGCAACTTCGACCACCTCGTTCGTTTCCATGCACAACTTCAGTACACGTTCGCTGTACGCATCGACGACTACAACCTCGTTCGTATGCGTCTTGGTGGAACAGCGTACCAAATGGAGCGCTGGACCGACGTCGATTCTGTTGTTGATGGCAAGCAAACAAAGGTCTTCAGCAAGTACGACAATGAATTCATCGGTGGCGTATCCGGTAAGATCGAATTCATGAACACAAACTGGAGCACACCACTTGGTGCATCGCTCCAGTACTTCGATGAGTCGATCTTGGTTAACACATGGCTGCATTTTCAAGCATCATCGAACCTTGGCTTCCGTATCGATGTCAATGTCTTCACTCCAATTTTCCGCGATGCTCGCGCGTGGGAAAACGACGCAGTCTTCATGCCATCGCTTCGCGCAATTCTCAACTTCTGATGACACCGAACATGACGAACATCATTCGCCGAACACTCAGTATCGCTGCACTTCTGACCGTCCTGGGGGGTGCATTCGTTCTGCCTGCTCGAGCACAAGAGCCAGACTCGGTTGTGTTCGCACGTCTTACGTCGATCGACCCAGAGCTTCTGCAGTACTTCCCACGTTGGTATGTATGCGAGCCGGATCTTCAAGCGAAGATCTACAACGCATTCCGCGTGCTTGGCTACCGCAAGACAAACCTCGATCAACAGCAGATCCGCGTAACAGCACAGCCGGTATCAGAACCAGAAGCTCCATATGATATCCTGATCGTTGAATGCGGCACAGAGCGCATGACGTCACAGGATCTCGAAGCGAATATCCCGCGGATCTATTCAAAGCTTGCCGACAAGGCCCGTCCGTACTGCTACTCAGAAATCCCATCTTCGATCCCAGCCACACGTCCGCAGGCTGAAGCGATTATCAACTTCATGCATCCAACGAATGTGAACCACTCGTTCACCCTCTCGGCGTTTGAGCAGACGTTGAAGGTTGGTAACTCAGGATTCTGGTTGTCGAACACGATGGGTACGGATCAAGCTGGTTACCACTTCTGGAATGCGGGCGAGGCGAAGATCTCACTTCAGCGTCCTCTCTATGTGAACGAAGATCCGTCGACACGTCGTGCGATCCCGTATCTGATGAATGCCAAGCTTGGCTTCGGATATCGCCTCTCGTCTAATCCAGGCGATGGTTCACTGCTCGACTTCATTCCTGGTCGTCGTCTCGACGCGGGTTATGGCGGGAAGTTCGTTGGAGCACTTGAGTTCCATATGCCATTCCACCCAGAGTTTGGTCTTGGTGTAAACATGGAACTTCCACTTCGCTCTGTGCAAGCGTCACAGTCGGTGGATGTAGCAACGTACGTACTCAATGATATCGGTAGTCGCCGCATCACTGCACCAACGTTCGATTCAGACCCAATTGCAACGGTGAACCTTCTCCGTTCCACAGGTCAAGTGACAATGTTCTATAACTGGTGGGTTGATCAGCAACACCCAGAAAACTTCTTCCGTTTTGACTTCGGTCTCAATTATTACGAGATCCGCGAAGCAGGTATGTTCCGCGACTCGTCAGAATCGTTCAATTACCTCGGTATCGAGGGTGTGCGTGGACTGAACACATGGAAGCCAAATGAAATTGGCGACTGGATCTACGCAAAGCTCGAATATCGCAACCAGAGCACGTTCCCTTTTGGTGCAAGCCTGCAGTATTCGAATCAGATCCTCCTTGCCCATGCCTTCATTCCATTGCTTGGTCAGTGGTTGTATATCGAGGGCAAGTACGCAACACCACTACGTGGTCTTCGTCCGTTTGAGCGCGAGCATGTGTTCATGATTAGCCCTGTTCTGCGACTGAACTTCTAACGGCATGCACGCCGTCGCTGCGTTATATCTCCTTGTCATAGCGTTCGTTTTTGGGATGCCGGTGCTTGCAACAGCACAGGTTGATACGCTCGAGGTGCGACGCCGCCTTGCTGAGCAAGCCCGAGTGATGTCTGCACTCGACAGCCTACAGATACACATTCAGAACGTTACGATGGCCAATTTCCCTGAGATTGGTCTAATTGTTGAATGCGGGAGCAACTGCAAGGTTCTTGATACAATCAACCCTACATCACTTCGCGTGATGGAGAATGGTGTGATGCGTCCGGTAACGCGTATCAAGAAGATCGATGTCACGGAGCGGGTCCCTGTCGACTTTATGTTCGTCGTCGATGTGACAGGCACGATGCAGGCGCATATCAATGGTATCCGGAATAACATCGGTTCACTCGTCGCAGCACTTCGTAAACGTGGTATTGATTACAGGATCGGACTCGCACTGTTTAGCGATGTCGTAGAGGACGTCTACGAGCCAACAGACTCACTTGAACTCTTCACAAAGTGGATGAGTAAGGTGACAGCCTTCGGTGGGTTTGACGAGAAGGAGAACGCGCTCCAAGGCTTGTATGATGCTTCGATCGTGAAGTTCCGACCGAACGCGAACAAGGTGCTTGTTCTGCTGACAGATGCAGGGTATCATCAGCTCGGAGAGCGGGGGAATGGTCGTACACGATACACGAAGGAAATACTTACGCAACACCTTGCCTCCGTCGGGATTCGCGTCTTCTGTATCATTCCACCGCACCTGCGTCTTTACGATCGCATCGTGCAAGGCACACGTGGTGCAATTTTTAATCTCGATCTTCCGTTCTCGAAGATCTTGGATCAGTACTCAGATCAACTGACGAATCTCTACACGATTTACTATCGCGGCGACTCAAAGCTCCGAAGCGACTCAATTAATGTGTCGATTCTTGACGACACGAAGCGAGAGCTGGTAAAGCAGATTATTCCAATCGTAGAGATCGGACGTAAATTCATTATCGAGAATCTTCTCTTTCCAACCGGCGCAGCTGTCCTTCCCGATACCGTTGAGGAGCTCGATGTTCTTGTCGACTTTATGAAAGAACGTCCTGCGGTTGAGGTGTTGATTGAGGGACATACAGACAACGTGGGCGCCATCAAGCTCAACAAAGCACTATCACTTGCGCGTGCAGACGCGGCACGTACGTACCTGATCAATCATGGCGTAAACGGTAGCCGCATCAAGGTGATAGGCTTCGGACCCGCGCGGCCGATTGCACCAAACACTACAGACTTTGGACGGTCCTTAAACCGACGAACAGAGATTGTTATAACCGCGAAATAACGTCTGTTACCTACTGCGTTGTTCCGTCGCGAACGCCTTGCCCAGATAGAGCGACCAGTATGCTGCGTTTGCTGGAGCAGTTGCAGGCTCGAGGTACGAGATAACCGTGATCGGGCCCTGAACATTTGCTCGAAGCTCAAACGCTGCCGACGTGTTGGCTGTTCGTGGAGCAATTGAGGATATGTCTTCGCCTGTTATCGCTCCCACGAAGTAGATGCGTGCACGTAGTTGATTCTTGATCAACAGGCCGGCTACCATCGATACAATAACCGACTGCTTGCCCACAGCCATTGGTTTGGCTTGCGTCATCGCGTTCTTCAAATATCGCTGGTACTCACCGATAGATGCACACCAAGGATCTGTGATCGGCGAGCCAATAACGTAATCTGTAATTGCTGTGTCTGCTCCAACATCACCGACGATTTCGGCGATGATAGAATCCGCGCGGACTTCGTCGATCTTGCTGAATATGACAACGTAGGAGACATACTTTGCTGCCTTGCGACGTTCCTTGTTGATCGACTCACCAGGCTTTGCACTGTCGCGGTATAGCAATGAGAGCGTAACACCTGCCGCCGCCAGGATAGCGAAGAAGATGTACACGATAAGCCAGCCGTTCTTCCGTGCTGGAGGAACAAAGCGCTCGTCAGACATTGATTAATCTTCCGTTGAGAATTTATTGACGTCAACTTCGACCGCAACAGGATACTCGCCTGTGAAACAGGCACGACAGTATCCGACACCAGGACCCTGGTATACGGCATTCATCAAGCCCTCGACGCTGAGGTAACGGAGAGAGTCTGCGCCAAGTTCCTTTGCTATCTCATTCTCGCTTGCATAGTGGTTGGCAATCAGCTCGTCGCTACTCGGGAAGTCCATCCCATACATACATGGATACTTTACGGGAGGAGACGTAATGCGCAGGTGCACTTCCTGCGGCTTTGCTTCGCGGATAAGATTCACCAGCGACTTTGACGTTGTTCCGCGCACGATCGAATCATCAACCA
>CAMCXP010000016.1 GCA_945883395.1 Melioribacter roseus P3M-2 | reverse complement strand
AGGAGTGTCAACAGAACACGCATGGAATTCCTCACGGGATGTGCAGAGGCTGGCGAAGGATCCAACGATCGCCAAAACGAACAGCGTTAAAATATGCACCTCGCGGCGCTGTTTCACGCGAAAAGCTCCGTCCGCGCAAATCGAAGAGTCGCTCTTCATCGGGCGAACTACCAAAGAACCCGGATTCATCGTCTACGTTACGCTCAGCAACACTGCTGATGGTCTGCTTAATGCACCAGGCCCCATCAGAGGTGCTAAACACAAACCATCCGGGCATTGCGGCACAGGCAATCACCGGGGCAACAGTGCGAAGCTCAACAGGCTGCATCACCCAACGGTCGAGCGAGATCATCAATGCCGGACCCTGCGAGCTGTTTGACGAGCGCAACCATGCGACGGGATACTCGCCCCCTATATCGATTGCCGTAAGAAATTCTCCATTGACATCGATCTCGCGCCACGTCACCGCCGCATCGCCACTCACAACAAGTTTGCGCGAGCAGTTCACCACAAGCTGGCGCTGGATCACGGACATCGATCGAACACGAAAGCCACGCGAGATAATCGAGTCGGCAACAAGACGCCGCACGAAGTACGGAGAACCGAACCTGTCGAACGCAGTCATTACGAGTTGCGCCTCGGGCTCAATCGTGGTGGTCTCCAGCGTCTGCAGTGCGAACACGGTATCACCCACAACTGCAATGCCAAGCGCCCACTCGTTGGGCACGAGCACACGGAATGTCGCAGCATCAACATCACGCACCTCTATGCCCCGTGACGATAGCGCGTAGAGGCGACCATCGGATTCCACAACATCATAGATCGGTAGCTGCCGAACGGTATCGAGATCGGGATACGTAATCACACCGTCGGGTGTTGTGAGCCAAGCCTCGTCGCCAACTCTGCGCAGCATTTCGTGCGTACGTGAAATCGCGCGCACCATCGATGTGTCGCACGTCAACAATCCAGGAATGATAGTATTGACGGCCGCACGGGCCTTGTCTGCCGTTATCGTGAAGTGGTCTGCGCAGATCACATTCGTTCCCGAAAGCATCAACCTGGGTCCCTTGCTGCGGCTACCACGAAGAAGCGAGATTGTTCGCCACATCTCTTGACTTCCAGCGTCGACATACGTTGTCATTAACTCAACACGTCCGCCTGGACGTCCTACCACAACGGTGTTGAACGACGAGAGCGCAACAACTTGGTCTGACGACGGAGTCAGGATTGCATCATTCTTCGCGAGCTGAACGACCAACGTCGTGATATTCGGTGCGATCTCAACTCCACCACGGCCAATGCGCGCTGCACGCAAACTATCGACGTAGAGGTCATTCAAGCGATCACCGAGTGCGAGCACAGGACGTACTACTCCGGCGTGATCGACGAATACACCAGCACTCGTTTGAAACACAAATGCATCGCCCCATCCGATCACTCCAGCTATCACACCAACGACATCGCGTCGCGTCCATGATGCAACGGGCATTGTTGCAGAGCCACGAATCACTTCGCACGTAGTGGCACCGGAGCTACGATCGAGCAAAATCACTGAATCGCCACACTGCTTGATCGTAAGTGCGCGTGTATTCCGTGCCTGCGCCATCTGGATCGATCCACGCTTATCACCGAATCTGTCGTATACATCAACGACCATTACCTCGTCTGGTCCGGTGGCAGAGAAAAGCACATAATCCCATGCACCGCACAGCAGACGTCCCTCGGGCGCAAATTGCACGCTATCGGTCCATTGCAGTGATCCCTCCACAGAGCGAAAGAGCCACCACGAAGTATCAGTTGCGGTAGCACGCTGTGCTGCCACCGTTACACGCTCTCGTGTTGCCGCGACGATCGTCGCAGGTTCGCAGCGATACAGCATTGGCAATGGTTGCCAGAGGTCAAGCAACTCTGGATCCTGCCGATACACACTCGATTGATCGACAAGCCACAGCGCTCCTTCGGCCGGAACAATTTGATGTCCACTCGAAAACCCAGTTGTCAATGGCAGACGCAGCGGTGATTGTGCAAACGCATGCATCGATCCAAGCATGAGTGTGAAGATCAACAGATGTCGCATAGTACTTGTCCCATAAAAGAAAAGGGGCCTTCCAATATCGGAAAGCCCCTTGAATCATCACGTCATGGAGATGCCGCTTACGCGACAGTCGCACGCGTAGTCTTGCGAACAGTGCGCTTCGGCAGCTCAGGCTCGGGCTCGACTGTTGGAATAATTGCATCCGGACCAAAGATGTTGCCGACGTCCGACGCGACAAGCATTTCCTGGTAGGCGCGCAGACCAGTACCCGCTGGGATCAGCTGACCAAGAATGATGTTTTCCTTGAGGCCAAGGAGACGATCAACCTTGGCAGCAGCAGATGCATCAGCAAGCACACGGGTTGTCTCTTGGAACGATGCAGCAGAGAGCCACGATTCCGTTGTAAGTGAAGCCTGTGTGATACCGAGGAGCAATGGCTCGCCAATCGCAGGTTCGGCATTGCGACTCTTTATCGCAGCCTTTTCCTTCTTCTTGAGTTCAACATTGATCTCGCGGACAATCTTCTTATCGACGATCTGACCAAGCTTCAGCTTCGAATCACCCTTGTCCGTGACGACGACGCAGTTGCGAAGACGCTCGTTTTCGTCGAGGAAGCGCAGACGATCGATCTGGTCGGCTTCGATGAATTGCGCATCGCCCGAATCCTTGACACGAATCTTCTGAAGCATTTGACGAACAATCACTTCAATATGCTTGTCATTGATCTTCACGCCCTGCATTCGGTACACTTCTTGGATCTCGTTTACGAGGTACGCTTGTACCTCGGTGAGGCCCTTAATGTGGAGAATGTCGTGCGGATTGATTGCGCCTTCAGTAAGACGATCACCAGCGCGCACGAGGTCGCCCTCTTGCACCAGAACGTGACGTCCGATCGGCACGCTGTACTCACGACGCAGTTCGCCATCAAGCGACGTTGTCGAGATCACGCGCGAACCACGCTTTGGCTTATCGATCGCGATGATACCATCAATCTCTGTAACGGCTGCTGGAGCTTGCGGCGCACGTGCTTCGAAGAGTTCCGTAACACGTGGCAGACCGCCCGTAATGTCGCGGAGACGTCCGAGATCGCGTGGCATCTTCACAAGCTTTGCACCGATACCAACAACCTCACCGTCGTCCACTACGATCTGAGCACGCGACGGAATGATGTACGACTGGATCGATATGCCGTCTTCATCAACAATCTCGATCGCTGGGCTCTTCGTACGATCGCGTGAGTCGATCACGATCTTCGTCGTGTGACCAGTCTGCTCGTCAATCGCTTCCTTAAAGGTCAGATTCGAAACGAGGTCGCGATAGCGAACACGGCCGGCCTTTTCCGTAATGATCACGGAGTTGTACGGATCCCAGTCGTACAGCAAATCGCCCTTCGTCACTGGCTGCCCATCAACGACCTTGAGTTCCGCACCATAGACCACATCGTACTTCGTGACAACACGATTCGATCCTGGCTCGACGATGTTGATAACACCAGCGCGAGAGACGACAACGTTGAAGTCGTCCGCATCTCCAGGATACGTTACAACACGAATACCGTCGAACTGCACGTTACCATCGAACTTGGCCATCACAGCACTCTGTGACATCGACAACGAAGCCGTACCACCCGTGTGGAACGTACGAAGCGTAAGCTGTGTGCCAGGCTCACCGATCGACTGTGATGCGATTGTACCGACGGCTTCACCAGTGTCGACCATCTGGCCTGTAGCCATGTTACGACCGTAGCAACGAGCGCACACACCACGGCGTGATTCACATGTGAGAACCGAGCGGATCAACACGGCTTCGATTGGGCTGCGTTCGATATGTTCCGACACCTCTTCATCAATGATGGCGCCCTTTGCACAGTACATCTCATTGGTGAGCGGATCGATGACGTCAACAAGTGATGTCCGACCAAGGATGCGCTCCTTGAGTGGCTCCTTGACGTCTTCCCCATCCTTCAGTGCCTTCATTTCGACACCACGGATCGTACCGCAATCATCATCGGAGATCACCACGTCCTGCGCAACATCGTGGAGACGACGTGTCAGGTAACCAGCATCGGCCGTTTTGAGAGCCGTATCGGCAAGACCCTTACGGGCGCCGTGCGTGGAGATGAAATACTCAAGGATTGTAAGACCTTCCTTGAAGTTCGAGATGATCGGGTTTTCGATCAACTCAGCTGACGATGCCGCAGCAGTCTTCTGAGGCTTCGCCATCAGGCCCCGCATACCGGCAAGCTGACGGATCTGTTCTTTCGAACCCCGCGCTTGCGAGTCAAGCATCATGAAGAAGGTGTTGAATCCATCCTTGTTAGCTGCGAGCTCGTTATAGAGCTTGTCGGCAACCTTATTTGTGGCTGTCGACCATGTATCGATGATCTTGTTGTAGCGTTCGCCTTCGGTGATGACACCGGAGTGGTAATACTCTTCAATCTTATCGACTTCCTTTTGCGCCTTGTCGATGATCACGGTTTTCTCATCCGGCACAACAACGTCGGCGATCGAAACCGAGAGTCCACCGCGCGTAGCTGTGTGGAAGCCTGCTTCCTTGAGCTTGTCGAGGAACTCCACAGTCTTGGCCAGGCCTGCCTTGCGGAAGCAATCTGAAATCACCTGACGCAGACGCTTCTTACCAAGCATTTCGTTCATGAAGCCCATCTCGACAGGCACGATCAAGTTGAAGATCACGCGACCAGCTGTTGTGTCGACGTACTCTCCGTTGAGACGCACCTTAATCTTGGCGTGCATTTCCACGCGGCCCGTGTTGTACGCGATGACGACTTCTTCTGTGTTCGAGAAGTACTTGCCTTCACCCTTGAGTCCGTTCCGCGCCTTTGTGAGGTAGTACACACCCAAAACCATGTCCTGCGACGGAACAGCAATAGGTTCGCCGTTCTGCGTGTGCATGATGTTGTGTGCCGAAAGGATCAGAAGGAGAGCTTCAAGTTGCGCTTCGTGGCTCAGTGGCACGTGAACGGCCATCTGGTCACCGTCGAAGTCTGCATTGAACGCCGTTGTTACCAACGGGTGAAGCTGGATAGCCTTACCTTCGATGAGCTTCGGCTGGAACGCCTGGATACCCAGACGGTGGAGTGTGGGAGCACGGTTGAGAAGCACCGGATGCCCGTCAATCACCGTGTCGAGAATATCCCACACCTCTGTTGTCTTCTTTTCGACCTGCTTCTTTGCGCTCTTCACTGTCTTGCAGTGACCGCGCTCGATCAGCTTGCGAATGATAAGGGGCTTGAACAACTCAACAGCCATGTCCTTTGGAAGACCACACTCGTAGAGCTTGAGTTCTGGACCCACGACGATAACCGAACGTCCCGAATAATCGACACGCTTACCGAGAAGGTTCTGACGGAAGCGGCCTGTTTTACCCTTGAGCGTATCTGCAAGCGACTTAAGAGCACGCTGCGATTCGCTGCGAACGGCACGACGTGAGTTATCGAACAATGCGTCGACAGCTTCCTGCAACATGCGCTTCTCGTTGCGCAAGATCACTTCCGGCGCCTTGATATCGATCAGGCGCTTGAGGCGATTATTGCGAATGATTACGCGACGGTACAAGTCGTTCAAGTCGGATGTCGCAAAACGACCACCCTCGAGTGGCACCAGCGGACGAAGGTCCGGTGGAATCACTGGGATGATATCGAGTACCATCCACTCAGGACGGTTCGCCTCCTTCGTCTCGCTTGTGCGGAACGCATCAAGGATGCGCAGGCGCTTCAGGACATCGGCCTTCTTCGCTTGCGACATGTCGTCCTTAGCAACTTCGCGCAGTTTGAAGTACTCTTCGTCAGCATCAACGCGACGAAGGAGTTCCTTCACAGCTTCACCACCAATGAGGGCGATGAACTTTCGAGGATCGTCGTCGTCCATGCTGCGCTCTTCGGGACGAAGGTTTGCAAGCACATCAAGATACTGCTCTTCCGTGAGCAAGTCCTTCGGCTGCAGACCAGTCGAACCCGGCTGAATAACTGCGTACGATTCGTAGTATACGATGCGTTCGACATCCTTTGTAGGCATGCCAATTACACCGGAAATCTTGCTCGGAAGCGAACGAAGGAACCAAATGTGCACGACTGGCACCGCAAGCATGATGTGGCCCATGCGCTCGCGACGAACGCTCTTTTGCGTTACTTCGACGCCGCAACGGTCGCACACAATGCCCTTGTAGCGAATGCGCTTGTACTTACCACAGGCGCACTCCCAGTCGCGAATTGGTCCGAAGATCTTTTCGCAGAACAAGCCGTCCTTCTCAGGACGGAACGAACGGTAGTTGATCGTCTCAGGCTTGGTGACCTCACCATGAGAGCGATTTAGAATGTCATCCGGCGAGGCAATGCGGATCGTAATCTGCGAATAGCCACGCCTTGGGATGTTTTGGAACTGCATCGTAACTCCGACGGTAAATTCCTAGTTCAGTTGGAAACGGACACCATGCTCGTTAGTCGAGCTTGATATCCAGACACAGACCCTGAAGCTCACGAACGAGCACATTGAACGACTCCGGAATACCCGGATTAGGCAGGTTCTCGCCCTTGACAAGAGCCTCGTACATCTTTGCACGTCCCTGCACATCGTCGGACTTCAACGTGAGCATTTCCTGAAGCGTGTGCGCAGCACCATACGCCTCAAGCGCCCACACTTCCATTTCCCCGAGACGCTGACCGCCGAACTGGGCCTTACCGCCAAGAGGTTGCTGTGTGATGAGCGAGTATGGTCCGATTGAACGTGCGTGAATCTTGTCTTCCACAAGGTGGCTCAGCTTCATCATATAGATGATACCGATCGTTACCTCGTTCTGGAAGGCTTCTCCGGTACGACCATCGTACAAGACTATCTTACCTGTGCGAGGCAGACCAGCCTTTTCGAGATAGTCCCCTACCTGATTCCACGACGCACCATCGAAGATCGGTGTTGCGAAGTGCACTCCAAGCTTACGGCCAGCCCAGCCAAGAGCTGTTTCGTAGAGCTGACCAAGATTCATACGTGAAGGCACACCAAGCGGGTTGAGCACGATGTCAACCGGAGCGCCATCTGGCAAGAACGGCATGTCTTCGATCGGAACGATCTTCGACACGATGCCCTTATTGCCGTGGCGTCCAGCCATCTTATCACCAACCTGCAGCTTGCGCTTCTTAGCAACATAGACCTTGGCCATCTGCAGGATGCCCGGCTGAAGTTCGTCGCCGGCTGCAATCTTGTTGCGCTCGATGCGACCGTCAGTCATGACCTCGTTGCGGCGTGCCTCGTAGTTACTCAGGAGCGTCCGAACAAGCTTCATCGTCTTCTTCTCCGCTACCCAGTCGTGTTCAACGGATACTGACGATGGGATGAATGCGCCTGCCTCGAACTTTGTGAGCATTTCTTTCGCAGACAGCTTTGTGCCGCTGCGGAAGACTGTTGTGTCGTTTATTGACTTTACGCCAAGCGCTGTCTCGCCCTCGAGAAGCTGTCCGAGACGCTCGATGCAGTCGAGATCCAACGCGCGCAGAGCTTGTTGCTCACGCTTCGTGATCAGATCTTGACGCTTCTTCTCTTCAAGGCGGAACTCGCTGTCGGATGTGAGAACACGACGCGCAAAGAGCTTCGTATTGATCACTGTTCCCTTGAGACCAGGAGGTGCCTTGAGCGAAACATCCTTCACATCACCAGCCTTATCACCGAAGATGGCACGGAGAAGCTTCTCTTCTGGTGTTGGATCTGTTTCGCCCTTCGGCGTGATCTTACCGATAAGGATGTCGCCTTCGCGAATTTTCGCACCGACGCGAACAATACCGCGATCGTCGAGATCCTTTGTAGCCTCTTCCGAGACGTTCGGAATTTCACGAGTGAACTCCTCTTCGCCACGCTTTGTATCGCGCACTTGGAGCGTGTACTCTTCAATGTGGATCGATGTAAAGATGTCCTCAGCAACCATGCGCTCGCTGATAACAATAGCATCTTCGAAGTTGTATCCACGCCATGGCATGAAGGCAACCATCACGTTACGACCAAGCGCGAGCTCGCCCATATCGGTCGATGCTCCATCGATCAACGGTTGCCCCTTCTTCACACGCTGTCCAGCTTGCACGATAGGGTGCTGGTTGATACATGTGTCTTGGTTTGTACGGTAGAACTTCTGAAGGTTGTACGTTATCGTACGGTCGTTGTGGAACGACACAAGCTTCTCGTCGCCCGTGCGCTTGTCGTCGTACTTCACACGCACGTAGTCTGCGCATACGTACTCGATTACACCGTCATCCTCAGCAAGAACAAGTGCACGGGAATCACGCGCTACGCGCGCTTCCATGCCGGTACCAACAACTGGCGCTTCAGGACACAGCAGCGGAACGCCTTGGCGTTGCATATTCGAACCCATGAGCGCACGGTTCGCATCATCGTGCTCAAGGAATGGAATCAACGCAGCCGCAGCTGAGGTAATCTGGTCGGTCGACACTTCCATGAAGTGCACTTCTGTTGGGTGCACAACCTTGTAGTCGCCGCTCAAACGCGCCTTTACTGTTTCGCCGGCAATTTTACCCTTCTTGTCGACGGCTGTCGACGCAGGGACAATGATTTTTCCTTCTTCCTTGTCGGCTGGAAGGAACTCGGTTTCTTCTGTTACAACTCCGTTAACAACCTTGCGGTACGGTGTTTCGATGAATCCGAACTTGTTCACGCGTGCATGGATAGCAAGCGAGGAAATCAGACCGATGTTCGGACCTTCCGGCGTCTCAATCGGACAAAGCCGTCCGTAGTGTGTGTAGTGAACGTCACGAACCTCAAAGCCTGCGCGCTCACGCGTCAGACCGCCAGGTCCGAGCGCCGATGTACGGCGCTTGTGCGTGATTTCCGACAGAGGATTTGTTTGATCCATGAACTGCGACAGCTGATTTGTGCCGAAGAACTGATTGATCACGCTTGTAATGGTACGTGCGTTTACCAGCTCGCTCGGTGTAATATTCTCGCTGTCACGAACGCTCAATCGCTCCTTAATCGTACGCGCCATGCGCGTGAGGCCAAGATTAAACGTTGCTTCAAGCTGCTCGCCAACTGTCCGAACACGACGGTTCGACAAGTGGTCGATGTCATCCACTGGCACCTTCGCGTCACGAACGTCGATGAGGTACTTCACAATCGATACGATGTCATCCACGGTAAGCGTTGTGACATCGAGTGGAACCGTCATGTTGAGCTTTTCATTAATACGATAGCGTCCAACAATACCGAGATCGTAGCGCTTCGGATTAAAGAACAACTTCTCGAGCAATCCCCACGCTGTGTCGAGATCCGGTGGGTCGCTTGAGCGGAGCTGGCGGTATATCGTCTCAAGAGCGTCTTCGCGCGTACGCGAAGTGTCCTTGGCGAGTGTCTTCGCAATAATTGGCTCGTCGTTGGTGCTCTCGTACTTGTAGATACGGATCGAGTCTACTTCAGTCGTCTTCAAACGCTTGAGCAGATCTTCGTCAACGATAAGGTCGCGCTGAGCAACGATTTCACCGGTAGCCATATCAACTGCATCAGCAGCAATACGACGTCCGAGATAGTCTTCTGTGAGGTGCACGATTGGGATATCGTACGTCAGGTCGAAGAGGTTCAACAAATCCTCGTCGCTGCTATAACCAAGCGCGCGAAGGAGTGTCGTTACCGGAAACTTCTTCTTCCGATCGATGTACGCATACATCACATCATGGATGTCGGTTGTGAACTCAACCCATGATCCCTTGAATGGGATGATGCGAGCTGAGAAGATCTTCGTGCCGTTCGGGTGCACTGCTTCATCGAAAAAGCAGCCAGGCGAACGGTGAAGCTGTGCAACAACAACACGCTCAGCGCCGTTGATGATGAACGTGCCTCGCGGCGTCATCGCTGGGATTTGCCCGAGGTACACCTCTTGGTCGATTGCCTCGATGTAATCCTCAGAGCTTGGGTCGGCCTTCGACGAAAGACGAAGCTTCGCCTTCAGCGTCTTGGCGTACGTAAGTTCGCGTTCGCGACATTCTTCCTCAGAGTACTTCGGCTTTTCGACGATGTACTCGAGGAAACTCAGCTCGTAGACGCCCGAATTGTCTTCAATCGGGAAGTTGCTCTCGAATGCGCGTTGCAATCCGATAAAGCGGCGTTCCATACCTGGAACGTCTTCCTGATGGAAGTCGTGAAACGAATCGATCTGAATGCCAAGGAGGTCTGGGTACGTGTCTTCCGTCTCGATCTGTCCGAACGAGATACGCTCGCGGAGTCGAGGAAGCGGAAGCTGGTACAACGACGTGTCCAGGGTTGATCCATTCATGGAGGGAGCTCCCGAATGCTTGAGAAAAGTAGAACCTGTCGGACGGCGATGGCCACAGATGATAACGACCGATCGAGGTCGATCACCGTTCGACAGGCCCTTGTGAGGGTAGATGTCTTAAGACAACAACGCCCGAGATGGCACAGGAGGCCATCTCGGGGCTGTTAAACTGTCTTGCTGGTTACTTGAGTGTAACCTTCGCGCCTGCTTCTTCGAGCTTCTTCTTGATTGCTTCGGCATCTGCCTTTGGAGCAGCTTCCTTGACAAGCTTTGGAGCGCCTTCGACGAGATCCTTTGCTTCCTTGAGGCCAAGGCCAGTGATTTCGCGAACGGCCTTGATAACGTTCAGCTTTTGTGCGCCACCGTCTGTGAGCTCAACATCGAATTCTGTCTTTTCCTCAACTGCTGCTGCTGCTGCACCAGGTGCTGCTGCCATCATCATCGGGGCTGCTGCTGTAACACCGAACTTTTCCTCGAGCGCCTTCTTGAGGTCGGCTGCTTCGACGAGTGTAAGGTTACCAATCTTTTCTACGAGTTCTTCTACGATTGCCGACATGTGATTCTCCACGGAAAAATTGTTCAATGAATTGTGAGAAGGCGCTTACGCAGCCTTCCTTTTGGCGACCTCTTCAACGAGCGAAGCAACATCGCGCATGACGGCATTAATGCTACCCACGATTCCCGAGATTGGGGCGTGGATACTGCCGATCATACCAGCGATCAGTTCTTCGCGCGTTGGAAGTTCGGAAACCTCCTTGAGTTGCGATGCTTCGAACACCATGCCTTCGACAAACGCCAGCTTGAGCTTTGGCTTTTGAGCCTTCTCAAAAAACTGACGGATAATCTTAGCAGGTGCTACCGGATCGGAACCACCGAAGATGACTGCTGTTTGACCTGCCAGCTTTGAATCCTCGAATTCGTAGCCACCGACCTCTGCAAGTGCACGAAGAATGAGGGTGTTTTTTGCCACCTTCATCTTTACGCCCTTTTGACGAAGCTCACTGCGGAACGCTTGGTCCGCTGCAACCGTCATGCCGGTGAAATCCACGAAGTAGAGGCTCGAAGCGCCCTGGAGGTGTTCTACCAGGTCAGCAACAACGGCCGTCTTATGCTCTTTCGTGATCATAAATCCTGTTGATTAATGGTTCGTGGTCGATTCAACATATCCGGAGACATGTTAGAAGCTTGAATCACCCACGGTGCGTAATAGTCGTGTGAATTATTGGTCTGCGCCCACTGAGTGTTCGTCGACACGAACGCTCGGACCCATAGTTGAGCTGAACGAGATGCTCTTAACGTAGCGGCCCTTCGACGATGATGGCTTCGCGCGAATCACCGTACCAACGAACATTGCTACGTTCTCCGACAACTTCGCCGCGTCGAATGAGCACTTGCCCACCGATGCATGGATGTTGCCGGCCTTATCTACGCGGAACTCGATCTTACCTGCCTTGACTTCAGCTACGGCCTTGGCAACGTCGAACGTTACCGTGCCGCTCTTTGGATTCGGCATCAAACCGCGAGGTCCAAGAACCCGACCAAGCTTACCGACTTCACCCATCACGTCTGGCGTGGCGATAATGATGTCGATGTCTGCCCAGCCACCTTGTAGTTTCTCAATGTACTCAGCAAAGCCAGCGAAGTCCGCACCAGCATCAAGTGCTTCCTTGTCCTTCGGCGGCTTTGCAATCACCAGAACACGAACACTGCGACCCGTACCGTGCGGAAGTGCAACGGTACCACGAACAAGCTGGTCGGCCTTGCGCGGGTCTACTCCGAGGTTCATTGCAACTTCGAACGACTCGTCGAACTTTGCTGTTGCGTTCGTCTTGACGAGCTCGACAGCCTTCTTGAAGTCATAGGCCAGCTCGCGATCAATCGATGCAGCTGCCTTCTTGTAACGCTTCCCTTGTGCCATGGAAGTAGTCCTTGTGTGTTGTGCGAGCGGCAGTTCTGTACGAACAGCCTCCAACAGTTGAAAGATGAAGTTCTAAGTAATTAGAGCGTGGCGGCCTTAGCCATCCACAGTGATGCCCATCGAGCGCGCCGTGCCAGCGATCATGCTGATTGCAGCGTCCTCATTTGTGCAGTTGAGATCCTGCATCTTGATCTTAGCGATCTCAGCGAGTTGTTCGCGCGTTACCTTACCCACCTTATCACGCTGTGGAACTGCCGAGCCGCTCTGAAGGCCGGTAGCCTTGAGAAGAAGGACGGCAGCAGGTGGTGACTTAATTTCGAATGTAAAGCTCTTATCACTGAAGAACGTGACGAGCACCGGCAGGATCATGCCCGGCTGCTTGGCCGACTTAGCGTTGAACTGCTTAACGAATTCCATACCTGCGAGGCCGCGCTGTCCGAATGCCGGACCGACGGGAGGCGCCATCGTTGCTTCACCTGCTTTGAGCTGAAGCTTGAACGTGCCCATGACCTTCTTTGCCATGTAAAAAGTCCTTTCGTGGTCTGCGGCGGGTGTTTACCCACCTCCCACTCTTGATGGATTAATGATTTTCCAGTTCGACTTGACTAAAGTCGAGTTCAATCGGCGTCTTGCGACCAAGAATGCCAACCTCGACCTTGAGTTTCTGCTTCTCGATGTTGATTTCCTTGACTGTTCCGTTGAAGTTTGCAAACGGACCGTCGATCACCTTCACAGGGTCGCCCTCACGGAACGATGTCTCCACCGTCGTGATGTCCTTGCGCTCCTCAACACGTCCGAGAATGCGGTCAACTTCGTCCCGCTGCAATGCCTGCGGCTCTGTCTTTGTGCCCACAAAGCTCACAATTGACGGCAGCGAGAGAATCACATCCTTCACACGACGATCAAGCACACACTCAACGAGAATGTACCCTGGGAGGAAATTCTTCACCTTCGTGCGGCGCTTTCCATTTCGCACCTCGTACACCGTTTCCATCGGGATTACGATGCTTCGAACACGGCTCTCGAGCCCGAGACGTTGCATCTCGAGTTCGATAGATGCCTTCACCTTGGTCTCATGACCAGTGAAAGTGCGAAGGGCGTACCACTTCGGTTCAATTGTTTGTGTTGGCGCTCCGTCAAGCATTGCTGTGTCCTATTCTCAGAAGATAAGGCTCATGACTTGCGTCATGCCTTGGTCGATCACGAACACGATGCCAGCAATGACCAAGCATGTGATCACAACCACGACCGTGCTCTCTTGCAATTGCTCACGTGTCGGCCAGGAGACTTTTTTCATCTCCTTGTTCACGTCCGTGAAAAAACCGCGGATTGTTTCAACCATTATGCATCTCCGATGCGTGAAAAGTGCACGGGCGGCAGGATTCGAACCCGCGGCCTGCGGTTTTGGAGACCGCTGCTCTACCAGCTGAGCTACACCCGTAAACACATCAATTGTCAAATGTCGCCGTCGTCATCGTCGTCATCGTCGTCATCGTCGTCATCATCGTCATCATCGTCAAGGCTGAGCTGATGACCGGGATTGAACCGGTGACCTCCACCTTACCAAGGTGGTGCTCTACCAACTGAGCTACATCAGCGCGTCATCGTCCAGAGACACCAAAGCCCATCAGCAAACGGCACATGCCATTGGCGTCAGGGTCTGACGTCGCGAGCGGGAGACGGGATTCGAACCCGCGACCAACAGCTTGGAAGGCTGTGACTCTACCAACTGAGTTACTCCCGCGAGACCAGCCTTGTGCTGACCGCTCGTGTGGGCAGAAGAGGATTCGAACCTCTGAAGGCGATGCCAGCAGATTTACAGTCTGCCCTCGTTGGCCACTTGAGTATCTGCCCGTCAACCAGAGCCGACAAAGTTAGCAGGTAGGAGGGGTCATTTCCAAATTAGGCCATCATGGCCATGAACTGGCCGAAGAGGTAGTCGGAGTCGTGCGGACCAGGACTGGCCTCGGGGTGATATTGCACGGCGAAGGCGGGTACGTCCGTGAGAGCTATGCCAGCACAGGTGTCGTCGTTGAGGTTGACGTGCGTCATCTGGGCATTTGCGGGCAGCGTGGCCGGGTCGACGGCAAATCCGTGATTCTGCGATGTAATCTCGATGCTGCCTGTCTGGAGGTTCTTTACGGGGTGATTGGCGCCGCGGTGACCGAATTTGAGCTTGTAGGTGGATGCTCCAACGGCCAGCGACAGAATTTGATGTCCGAGGCAGATGCCAAACAGGGGGCGAGCACCGAGAAGATCCTTGACAGTCTGAATGCCTATGGTAACGGCGGCAGGGTCGCCAGGACCGTTACTGAGGAAGATGCCATCAGGGTTGAGTGCGAGGATGTCGGCGGCGGAAGTCGTTGCTGGTACTACAGTTACGTCGCACCCATAGTGGGCAAGGCGTCGCAGAATGTTGCGCTTGACGCCGTAGTCGATGGCAACCACGCGTTTGCGAGCCCCCTGACCGCGGGTTTCCGGACGATAATCCCATTGATTCAGCTCTTCAGCTTGCCATGCGTAAGGGGCTTGCGTTGTGACAAGCGGCGTGAGGTCGAGTCCGCTCATCGATGGAATTGCCCGCGCACGCTCTACGAGTTCGGTGTGGTCTAGCCCTTCTCCGTGCGCGATCACGCAGCGCATTGCCCCCTGCGTGCGTAGGATGCGCACGATCATGCGCGTGTCGACGCCTTCGATACCAGCAGTGCCATGTTGTTCGAGATAGCTCTGAAGCGAGGCGTGGGAGCGGAAGTTGGAGACGATCGGTGAGAGTTCGTGGACCACCAAGCCGGAAGCCTGGATACGGTCTGATTCAGCATCGTCTGGATTTACCCCGTAGTTGCCGATGTGCGGGTAGGTAAACGTTACCACCTGGCCTGTATACGAGGGGTCGGTGAGCACTTCTTGGTAGCCCGTCATGGCCGTGTTGAACACGAGCTCGCCGGCACATTCGGCCCCGATAGCACCAATGGCATCCCCCTCGATTGTCGTTCCATTTTCGAGAGCGAGTACCGCTGTCATGCGTGCCATGGGGTTCCTGAGATTACGGGTGCGAAATACGTGTGCGAAAATACCGCTCTCCTGCTATTTTCCACGCAGGAGAACTGCCTTCAACATTACATCAGCATTACAGCACCACGATTTTGATGGACTCAACGAGCCCGGGAAATCGTTTTCGCTGAACGCAAAGGTCCTGATTCTCAACCAGTCGTACGAGCCTATCAGTATCTGCACAACGAAGAAGGCGCTCCTGCTCCTCTTGCTGATGAAGGCCGACATCGTCGAAGAACGTAGCAACGCTTCGATCCGCTCCGTCCGCGGACGCTATCCATTCCCATCAGTGATTCGCCTCTCGGCCTACCTTCGTGTACCGTTCAAGAAGATCGAACTCTCACGCAAAAACATCCTGCGTCGCGATGGCATGCGCTGCAACTACTGCGGTACAACGCATTCCCCTCTCACAGTCGACCACATCATCCCCCGCTCTCGTGGTGGCAACGATACATGGGAGAATCTTACTACGGCGTGCGTGAAGTGCAACAACAGAAAAGGCAATCGCACACCAGACGAGGCGAACATGCGCTTGCAGACTCCGCCCAAGAAGCCGCACCACGTGCTCTTCCTGAAGCATACTCTCGGCAAGGTCGACGAAGCCTGGCGTCCGTATCTGTTTATGGATTGATCAGCGGATGACTACCGCTGTGCGTGTTGCGATTGACGCGTCACGCAGATGCGCGCGCACGATGTAGATGCCCGCTGGTAGATCTGTGATGGCGACTGTTTGCACATCAGACATCACAGGTGTGCGCTGGCGAACAACAGCGCCGTTGATGTCGAGCACATCGACAGCAACAACATTCTCACTCGTTCCAACGTGGAGCTGTCCATCCGTTGATGGCTGTGGCGCAATGCGGAGCGAAGCACCAGCAATGGCGTCGTTCACACTCGTCGTGGCACGCGAGAATTCGAGGCGGTACCAAGGCGTTTGTGCAACGCTTGGCTGCACGTTAAACGTGAAGCGTCCGCCGCTGCGCGGCTCAACAATGGTAGCTGCGCCCTGCGCAACACCCGATGCATTGAGTGGCTGTACTCTGAGTGTGTCGAAGAGTGGCGCAGTGATACTCATGCGCATTCCAACACCTTCCATCAAGAGTGGTGCTTTGCCCCACGTGGTGAACGTGCCATTCCCGTTGGACTCGTCGAATACGGTGCCGGTGTTCAATGCGCGCGTGCTGATAACAAGCAGACTACGTGGCGAGGTGGTGATGGGCTCACTGGTCAAGGATGCAACACCAACAACGGGTGGACTTCCCGCAGTGGTTTGCTCGATGATCATCGACGGCAATGTCGCGATCCGTCCGACGCCCCCTCCACCAACCATCACAACACGTGGCGATTCGATGCGGAACGTTGCGTTTGCTGCATTCCAATACACTTGCTCATTCTCTGCATCAAGCGCCGATACGTCAACTTGATCACTGAGCGCTGAGATGTCTCGCTGTGGAAGTACCGACTCGGTAGTTGCGAACGGAAGGTTCATTGCCGTGCGACGGAACAACGGAATACGTCCGTCAGTGCCGATCGACAGTGAAAATGCATTCGTGACATGCAACGATGGTTGATCGATCACTTCACGCGTGTTGTCGATGAGGAGTTCCTTCACTGTTGGCGCTACAGCGCCTGTACGAATAAGCGCACTCGCGATGGGAAGCAGCGCGAGAATCTGCGGCTTGTCGTAGATGTGCCAGTATGAGTTTGAATCGATTTTGTCTGATCCAGCAACCGCATAGTCTGACCATGACGAGAAGAAGACGCCATCCCAATCTTGCACACCAGCATACGCTGGGAACAGCATTGCAAGGTCGGTTGCATACGGACGTGGGTGCGCGATTGAGGTATGGTGCATCACGAAGGCCTTGCCCTTCGGACGCACCTGGGCCGCTGCGTAGACTGTACCGCCGTAGGCTTCATTGAGCATGGACGCCGGAGTGTTCCGCCAATCACTCGCACCAAAGACGTCGTACTGAGGGGCTGCTGTGAGATCCCAGTAGCTCACCATGTTCCTTGACGGACACAACAACACGTTCGAACGCAGCGAGTCGCGCACGAACGAATGAACGCGCGCATAAAATGTCGTAAGCTGCTCATGGTTAAACCGCGAGTTGTCGCGCATGCGCACTGGCGACACGCTTGCGTCACTGACGAGCGAACGTCGGATGTTGCCCGAGGCAAGACTCTCCCCTAGCGCGAGCCCCGGCATCGCGACTTCACGCATTTGGACATCGTCGACAAAGACATCGCCGCTATCAGCACCCATGATAATCGAGAAGTTTGCGGTTGTCTCGTCAGATGCACGCGAGGCAAATGTGAACGTGTACTTCTTCCACTCCGACGTAAGCGTAAATGTTTCGTTGAGACCGAACCAATCGTATGGGAACGTCCCATTGTAGACATACACTTGCGCCGTCCGTGAACCACGCTGCTTCGTCGTCTTCGCATAGAACGCCACGCTGTACCGACCCATGCGGCGGAGCTGTGTAACGCGCTGATACAACTGTATGCCATAGGAAATGCGTCCCTCGTCGAGCGTACCAATGCGCACACGTGCCGATGAAGTGCCTTCGACCTTGTCTGCATCGCTGAATTGCAGGATTGCCTGCGCACCCTGATTCGTGTTTACAGACAGCTGCCATGCAGAGCTAAATGGGTCCTCAAAACCCGGATTTCGGAGCACGTTTTCTGTAGACGGTGGCACAACCTTCCATGCATTATCAACCGATGCGTCGGTTGTATACCCCTTCTTGCGGAGCCATACGTGCCAAAGCGAATCAACAATCGCAACGTGTTGCGAGCCGGTGTTCGCAGTGTATGCATCGTTAGGACGCACGATGTCACCGGAATACAACCAGTATGCCATCAGCGACGCATCTTCTGCAGCTACGATGTAGGCCAGCGCTGGGTCGTCCTTGTAGGCTAGTCCCGTATGTGGATTCACGTGCGAGAGCAACAGACGCATGATGCCGCGATGTTGCTGCTGCACTGCGGGATCAAAGATCAGCGGCATGCGTGATCCCCACCCAAGTGAATCAGGTTGGCGCACGCCATCACCGCTGCGAGGTTGCCAAGCGCTATGGAACGTGAACACGTAGTACACGCCATGCTGACGTAACTGATGCAAGAACCAATCGAGCTTCTTCATCTGCGAGGCAGAGAGTCCGTTACCAAGTGTCGTTGGTCCATCAGCAAGGATCGATCCGCCTGCCCACCATGTAATGTCGAACGTTGAGAGATTCACGCACGAGATACCGAGAGCTTGGAACCTTGCGGCCATCGCAATCGCTTGCGCACTGTCGGGCCACAACGCAGACCACTGAAGATTCGTCCCGGCAATGCGCAGACGCGATCCATCAGCAAACCCGAGATGTCCGTCAGGCGTGAGCACAACGCGACCGCGTGCACCAGCTACTTCGCGCGGCGTGGCGATGAGGCCTGTATCGAGCTTGGTGCGATCCGTGATGGCAAATGGGTACGGCTGCTGAAGCACTTGCGCTGTCGCAGCGGTTCCGAACGCTATCATGCACAGGACGACGAGGTAGGCATTCTTCATGGTCTATCGTTGGATTTGGACGATGGTGTGGGTGACGGCGCGGTTCACCGTGAGCGATACAACGTATGCGCCTGCTGGGATAGCACGCACATCAAGCGTGGCCTCTGATGAGAACACGTTGAGCTCGGCTCCCAGCAATGTGCGTCCGCGCAGATCTGATAGCGTGACTGATGCATTGGCTCCAACCTCAGTGCGTGCGCGAACAGTGAGCACATCGCTCGCAGGGTTTGGCGATACACGGATAAAGGCAGACTGTGCTGACGACGAATCTTGGATCGACGTTGGTGTCTTGAAGATCTGCGGCGCTTTGGCCGACATATCGCGCAACAGCAACTGCTGCGCGAGCGTTGGCGTTGTGCCGAACCATTGGAGCAACACGCTCGCATAGATGTTGCGGTAGTCGTACTCCATCAGCAGATCGCCACGGTCGTCGAGATTCGTCAGATTCGGATTAGCTCCATACACACCACCGTTGACGTTTGCACCGAAGACGAACAACGGTGCAGCAGTGCCGTGATCTGTACCAACGCTGCCGTTCTCAGCGACTCGACGTCCGAACTCGCTGAACGTCATGCCAGCAATACGCTTGTCGTGACCCTGTTGCTTCATGTCTGTCATGAACGACGACACAGCATCACCAAGCTCTGCAAGGAGCGATGCGTGTGCGCCACGCGTGCTGTCATCAGATGCTGTTTGGTTGGCGTGTGTATCGAAGTTGTTGTTCGCCCACGAGATTAGATACACACGCGATTGCAATCCACCGCGAATCAGCTGCGACACAACACGGAGCTTAGCACTGATGTCAGTCGATGGATAGGAGCCCGACGGTGCACCTGCTTTGTCGTTGGCCTGCTTCACAACAGCAGCATAGACATCTGCGCTGCGCGCGACGCTACGCATGAAGGAGATCTCACGACCTACGGGTGTATCCGACTGTGCGCTACTTGGCACTTCATCATTGCCGCCGCCTCCGTTGACGAGTCGGTAAAACTCATCGGGATCACGGAAGGTGATCCCCATGGGACCTGCTGTGCCGAGCATGCCAAGCGATACTGATGTGCCGATCTGGATTGCAAGTGGGTGCGCTGGAAGTTCCGTTGGATACTGTGGCGCAACAGACTGCAAGTAGCGTCCGATCCACCCTGTCGTTCCGAATACATCTGCATCTGTCGCTGTCAACCAGATGTCGGTGCCGCGGAAGTGCGAGCGATCCGGATTCGGATACGTCACGCCCTGGATAACCGCCAAGTTTCCGGCATCAAACGCGTCGCGGAACCCGCGCAGCGCCGGATGCCATCCTAGCGAGTCGTTGATGCGAAGGGCTTTTGATTTTGAAATCGCAATCGTTGGTCGACGTTGATAGTAGAGAGGATCGGTGTACGGAATCACCGTATTGAGACCATCATTACCACCCTGCATCTGAATGAGGATGAGCACACGATCCTGCTCCTCCAGCAACTGATGCAGAATCGGATCACCGCCAGCGAGTGCACGTACAGTGAACGAATTGATCACTGCAGGTAGTGCGGCAACGCGAAGGAAAGAACGACGTTTCATGGCGCTTCGCTCACATCAGTTGATATTCGGGCATACGGACAATTGCTTGCATCAAGAACTTGATGCGTTGAACAGCAGATGGTGCATTCACATCCCACTCATACACTTGCGCACCGGCGAGCATGATCTCAAGCAAGACATCGCGCTGCTGCTGCGTTGTTGGCACCGGCAGCATGAGCGCAGCAATCTGCTCGACAACCTTGACAGCGTCTTGCGGATTCGGTAACGACCGAACAACCGCTACAACGTCAGGCGTGAGCGCTTTGCCTGCCGTGTCGGCAAGCCGTGTAGCGACGCCCGACTGTTTACCGTCGATAAAGCTCTCTGCAAACCGCTGACGCAGCGGGAACGTCGATGTAGTAATCCATGCATGATGCCCCTGCCAACCTTGCACTGTCGGCGGATAGAACGGCTCTTGTGATAGCCGCGTCATCGACGCAACGATGTAGGCACGGTCAAGCGTCGTAGCGCCACACATACTAGCGAGGCCAATCACGAGATCAGCCGGACTCTTGATGAGCGATCCGCGAATGGTTGCCTCGAAGAAGCCCTTCGACGCAAGGAGCACTGCGAGAACGCGTGAGAGATCGTAGTTGTTGGTGCGCACAAGTACCGCAACCGCCTCGATGTCTTCTGGCGATGGATAGTACGTGACAAATGTTCGCAGCAGCTTCGCTGCTACCCAGCGTGCACAGGCGGGATGTTCGAAGGTGATGCGCACAACGTCGGACCATTCCCATGGTCCGATTTGACCCAGAATGGTCTTGTCGCCGAGATCTGCGAGCCCCTTGGCATATGTGCCCTTCAATCCGCTGATGCGCCAACCCGTGAAGGCGCGCGATGCCTCGACAATATCCTGTTCCGTGTAATTACCGACACCGAGCGTAAAGAGCTCGAACCACTCGCGCGCAAAATTCTCGTTCGGATTGCCCTTGATACTCTGATCGCCATTGAGGTACCGAAGCATCGCTGGGTCGGCAATAATACCCGTTGCTAGCGCCCGGAAATCGTACGCGTTGGCTCGGAGCATGCGACTTTGTCCAACCATCCACTGCGCATAGTAGGCCGTGATATAGTCTGTGGTGAACGTGTTGTGCCAGAGCATCACCATACGCTCGCGAAGTGACGCGCGGCGCATAGCTGCATCTGCCCACCACTGTTGGAGCTCCGGCCACAGCTTAGCAGCCATGCCGAAGTCGGTAATCTCTGGTGGGTCGTTTGCCCATGCTGGCTCGCCAGGGGCTGGCTCAGCTACGAGCAGCTCCGCAACAACGGTCGATGCCGTCTGGCCAACCCGACGCGTGATCGCGTCCCACGTGGGATTGAGTGTCGTACGCCGAAGAAGATGCGCAGCATCCTCAAACGTCAGTGGTGAAAGGTGTGGCGATAGATCAATCATGCGCGCCTCGCTGACTTGTGATGCCTGAACATACGTACTTTTGTCATTCGTAATCACTCTTACTACGGAGCTGAATTCATGGCATCATCTGCCACGTCTCGCACCACGTCCGGCACGAAGGATCGGTGGAAGAATATTCTCGCATACGGCGGCATCTTTCTGGCCGTTGTGGTGTTCTTTGCTGACGCACTCTTCGGCGGCAAGAACTTCATGAGCGGGGGCGACAATCTTGCCTTCTACTCGTTCATTCCGTACCTCGAAGAAGCAACGAATGCTGGAGAGTTCCCTCTCTGGATGCCCTACATTTTCTCGGGCATGCCATCGCTTTCGTCATTCCTAGCCGCTGGCGAACGCTCTTGGGATATGCTGGGCGGACTGTTGTTTTCGATCCCACGCTCGCTGGGCGAAGCAACAGGGAACGACACGTGGCGTCTGGCAATGTGGTACACGATCTACGGTTGGGGTGTCTACACGCTGATGCGTGTCAAGGGGCAGACACGTTTGATCGGTGTGTTCTCGTCGCTTGCTGCGGTCTTCAGCACGTTTGTGATCGTATGGATCATGATCGGTCACAGCACAAAGCCTGTGTCGATGGCAACGCTTCCGTGGATCCTTCTCGCGCTTGAACGTCTGCGTGAGCGCTTCACACTCGCGAACCTCTTCTTGCTGATCCTACCGCTTGTGGTGCTCGTTACTGCAACGCACCCTCAGATGATGTTCTACATCGGATGCGCAACAGCACTCTACATGCTCACCGAGCTGGTTGCTCGTGCGATATCAAAGCAAGGTTGGCTGGATGTTGTAAAAGCAGGGGGCGGACTCGCCCTCGCTGGGGTGATTGCGCTCGGCACGCATGCCGACATGTTCCTTGCTACACGTGAGTACACACCGGAATCAACACGTGGCTCGGCACCGCTGGTACAATCACAGACGCAGCAGGTTGATCAGACAGGCGGCAACGACTACGAGTACGCAACAAACTGGTCGTTCTCACCCGAAGAAACCCTCACATTCCTCATCCCGAACTACTACGGTTTCGGCAATCTCGGCATAACATCGTCTGGATCGAAGAAGGAACAGCGCGACAACCTGTACTGGGGTCAGATGCCATTTACAGACGCTGCAAACTACATGGGCATTGGCGTACTCTTGCTTGCTATCATCGGTGCATGGAGCTATCGTCGCGATCCGTTTGTGATCTTCCTGATCGTACTGGGCGTGTTTTCGCTGCTGCTGTCGTTTGGAAAGAACGCGCCACTCCTGTACGACATCTTTTACAACGGCGTACCGGCGTTCAATAAATTCCGCGCGCCATCGATGGCGTTGTGCCTTCTCCAGTTTGCCGCGCCTGTTCTGGCAGGATATGGCCTTGCTTCCATCTTCACATGGAACAGCGCTGCGTCGGCCGACAACAAACGTCGCGTAAAGGTGCTCGGCATTGCAAGCGCTGCGGCACTTGCATTCGTCCTGTTCATGTCAGTCGGCGAAACATCATACACGTCGAAGGTCTCGAATGCGCTCGACGAAAAGGTCGACGCGCAAACGCTCTCGAATCCACAGTACCAGAGCTACCGCACCGAACGTGCGAAGCTCACCTTCGCAGAGATGAGCAGCGATGCTCGCACAAGCGCCCTGGTACTTGCAGCATTCGCACTCCTGACGATCCTAGTCGTCCGTGGAACCGTCAAGCCAAACGTCGCCATGGCGGTATTCCTGTTGCTCCTCATCGTCGATCTCTGGCGCGTCGACAAGCGTCCGTATGAGCCACAGAAGGGATCACCGGAAACGAACGTGTTCGAGTCACGTGCCGATCTCGTGGGCTTTATCACCACGAATACCAAGGGGGCTCGCATTGCCGACCTCACACGTCTGCCAACACCGAACTGGTGGGCGTATCACTTCGTTGAACACGTGCATGGATACTCTTCGGCAAAGCTGCGCATCTATCAAGACATGCTGGATGTTGCCGGACCAGGCCCTGGTCGCGAACCAATGCCCGGCAACTCAATGGTCTATAACCCATTCCTGTGGGATATGCTGAACGTCAAGTTCATCATTGCCGATCAACCTCTGTATCAGAACGTTGCTCCGGTATTCCAATCGGCAGACGGACGTACGCTTGTGTACGAGAACCGCTCAATGCTTCCGCGCGCATGGTTCGTCGATACGCTGCGCGTGGAATCCAACGCGCGTGCAATCCTAGACCACATGCGCGACGGCGACTTCAATGCACGCACAACAGCATATGTGGGAGCGCCGCTATCAGTGCAGCCGGGCGTCGACTCAACGGCAACGGTTCGCGTTGAACCTCGCACAAGCAATCAAGCAATGAAGATCGCAACGACGTCATCGACATCACGTCTGCTGGTTGCTAGTGAAGTGTACTACGACGAATGGCATGCCTATGTAGATGGCACCGAAGCACCAATGGTGAAAGTCAACAATCTCCTCCGGGGTGTTGTTGTCCCAGCCGGTTCACACACGATTGAATTCCGTTACCAAAGCCCATCGTTTGAACAAGGTCGCACGATCAGCATCGCATCGAATCTCGCTGCAGCACTGATTGGTTTGGCCGGCCTTGGCATGTGGCTCAAGCGTCGCAAGGAGAACACAATAGCATGATTGATCGCGCAGCATTGATTGAACGCATCCAACACGCAACTGATGCAGGCACACCGGTGGATTTCACCGACGAAGAGCTCGCATCGATGTCAGCCGAGGACGCAGAGGCAATCATCGAGCAGTTTGGCTCGACTACCTTGATGCGCCTGCCATCACACGAGCGTGCGTTTCACGATTGGCTTCGCGAGGCCGACTCAACGGTGTGGAGTGATCTCTGGTCGGAAGCACCCGATTCGCTCTACGGTGTGTCGCTCGCATTTCTTCCCGAGTTCCGCGGCACAGGTACGGAAGGCTCATTCCCTATCTGCGACTTGCAGACGGTCGACAACTACTTCTTCACGCCCGACATGCTGCTGGAACGCGAGTCCACAGATTTCGTCGAGGCCGTGCGCTCGCGCTTTCTTGCCGGAGGCTCACTCTCTCCTGAACAGGCACTTACCGTCGAAATCTCAACAGGTCCGATGGATATCTGGCACTTTGCCTACCGACGCGGCGTCGATCTTGCGCGCGCAAAAAAGGCTGTTGCATCGTTGGTCGAAGATCGCATCGTGGTACACGTACCAAAGGTTGAACATCTCTCGACGTTTTTCTCGATAGAAGAGTAAGTATGATCGTTGCGAAGTTCGGTGGAACGTCCGTACGCGACGCTAACGCGATGCTGTCGGTAGCAGAGATCCTTCGCGGTCGCATTGCTACGCATGGCTCTGTGATTGGCGTTGTCTCTGCAACATCGGGCACCACCAACACGCTGCTCGCACTGGCAAGCATGCGCAACGCCGTGGCCGAGCAATCTCTGCGATCACGTCATCACGCAATTCTCACGGATGCTGTTTCTGACACCTGCCAGGCACATGTTAGCATCGACGCTCTGTGTGACGAGCTTACTACGTATCTCGATGCGGTGTCTATCCTCGGCGAATGTACCGACGAATCGCGCGATACGGTTGTTGCCTTTGGCGAGCGGCTTAGCACAACGATCCTCCATGCGATCTGCGTGCATCATGGCATCAACGCCGAGCTACTCGATGCGCGTCATCTCGTGCGTACCGACGCTACCTATGGGCATGCAGTTGTAGATATGCAGACAACGCGCGATCAATGCGCTGCGTTGCGCACGCGTCCAGCGGCACTGACCATTACGCAGGGATTTATCGGTGCGACATCCGATCATCGTACAACTACTCTTGGGCGTGGCGGGTCGGACTACACAGCAGCCCTTCTTGGATGGGCATGTAATGCCTCGGTGATTGAGATTTGGACAGATGTGAGTGGGATCTACACATGCGATCCACGTGTGATTCAGGATGCCGTGCCTATTGCATCGCTTGGCTTCCAGCAAGTGCGGGA
>CAMCXP010000015.1 GCA_945883395.1 Melioribacter roseus P3M-2 | reverse complement strand
GAAGTGAGTCACGATACCGCTCGTAAAATCCCTCAACATCGGCGCGCGTGGCTTTGATGTCGGCAAACTGCTTCTGCTGCATCTTCTCTACGAGCAAGCGCTTGCGAATCTCATCGCGAAACTCACGGCGAATACGCGCCATGCTCATGCCGTACATGTCTTCGATGCGCTTCTCCGATCCAAACTGCTGAATCAGCGACTGCAGCTGATACTCCATGCGCTGCGTGATTTCGTCTTCTGTTACCTCGATGCTATCCTCTATTGCCTTGGTCATCATCAATCGCTCGTTGATGAGCTGATCGAGCACTGCCTGACGTAACACGGGATCCTTGCGGTTGACCTTTGGATCACGCTGCGTCATGATCTCCATCTGTCCGTCCACGTCCGACTTGAGCACGATCTCACGTCCAACAATCGCAACGATGCCCTCCATGGAGTCCTGCGCATGCCCACGCACGGCGAGCAAGCTGAGGAGGACGATTGTGACGATGCTAAGTGGTGTGCGCATGGTAGGCTGACGTATTAGTTCTTCGAACGTGAAGTCTTGGTTGCACCCCAGATGCCATCAAGGACCTTGGTGCTGTACACAACCGGGTGCTTGATGCGTACACCTGAGAGCCATGATTCCGTAAGACGCTTTTGCAATGCGTCTTGGTACACCGGTGCAAGCTCAGCGAGCGCTTCGTCGAACGATCGCTGCTGTGGTGGAACTGGGCCGTCGTAACGGATAACACTCCAGCCAGCATCGATCGGGAATGGACCAATGATGTCGCCAACCTTTGTAGTGGCGGTAACCTTCTGTGCGAGCTTTGACGACTTCGGTGATTGTGCCAACAGCGTGCCCTTGCGATCGCGCGCACCCTCGCGCTGTGTAAACTCTGCGGCAAGTGTTCCGAGATTCTCACCCTTCCGTGCACGCTCGGCAATAGCCTTAGCAAGTGAATCGTTCATGAAGTAGCACTCGGTAAGATTGACCTTGGCTTCGGTCATCCAACGTGTGCGTGTTGTGTCGTAGTAAGCACGTGCATCGACAGTGTCAAAGCGAAGCTTGCTCCATACTTCCTTTTCTTCAACCTTGAAGAGCAGGATGCCGTCGTTGAATTCTTGCATCAGTGATGCGAAGTCCGGATAGCGTACTTCGAGATCCTTCGTTGCCTGCTCGAGCGCAAGTGGATCGCTGATTTTGTTGATCGCACGATCAAGTCCTGCGCGGTTGAGCGTAAAGCCACGCATGTCAATGCGCAAACGCAGCGAGTCAGTGAACTGTCCAACCGTGACTGGTCCGCGCGGCATGGTATAGATCACCTTGTCAGACATAAACGGTGTGACCTTGCGAGCCCACGTGGTGTCCTGCGTATTCTTCGTCGAATCAATTGCCTCGAGGAACATCGCAAGTGCCTCCGGCACCCAGCGATATCCGAGGGCGTTCTTTACTGAGTCGAGCACAATGCGCTTATCTTCTTCGAAGTAGAGTCGACGATATGTGCGCTTTGCTGCATCGCGTTCTACGGATGCATCCGGACGCTTGGTGGAGTCGCGAATGATGATATGCGTGCCGAACAGCGTTTTGGCCTTGGTCGAGAGTTGTCCGTCCTTGAGCTGATAGATGGCATCTTCAAATGACGGCACAAGACGCTGTCCGTTTGCTTCCATGCCCCCTGAACGCGAATACGTGCTACCAAGGAAGCCGCCCTTTGCAGCAGATGCTTTGTCGTCGGAGTATGCTTGTGCAAGATCAGCGAACACATCGCCTGTGTTTGTGACGCGCCGTGCATTGAGTGCAGCTTGCTGCTGCGCAGGCTTCATGGCGAAGATCTGCAGCAGTGAATCAGCGAACCGATCAGTAGCCATACTGTCGCGCCCGTCCTTGGCTTGCAGCAGAATGTGGCGGAACTTCACTTGCTCGCGGGGCTCTTCGCGGAAGAGCTTCACGATAAAGTAGCCGAAGGGTGATGCAACGGGCTTTGGGGATACCTGCCCTGGCTTGAGCGCGTAGGCTTCGTCTTCAACGGCCTTGATGATGGTGCCACCGGAAATCCACGGTAGCATGCCACCGTCCTTGGACGTTTCCTTGTCGTCGGATGAGTCGCGCGCAAGCTTCTCGAAATCCGCGCCGGAGTTGAGGGCTGCGATAAAACGCTCAGCCTTGAGTCGGCTTCCCGTTGTATCCCACTGACGATTGACGTGGTCGGGAATGGCCGACAGGATGATGCCGATCTTGAGTTCCTTTAGGCGACGCTGCGCAAGCTGGTCAACACGCTTGTCGACAACCGCTTTGTCGTAAAAGAATGTCTCCGACAATAGACGTCGATTGTTGGCAAGATCAACCTTCACTGCCGAATCCAGATGAACTCCGCGATCTTTCGCGTCGGCTACCTTGAGTCGGTAGTTCGTGTAGAGTCGCAAAAACTCCATCGCAGTGTCGCGCGGTACCGATACGAACGGTGTCTCGCGGCGCGTGAGATTCTTCTGGAAGGCACGCTCAACATCACCAAGTGTTATCGACTCGGAGCCGACGGTGGCAAGAGCTGTTGAGGGGGCGATTGTACGCGTTGCATTCTTCTTCGCCTTCTGCGCTGATGCGCCGGGGGTGAGGATGAGGACGCTCAGAGCGAGCGTTACTACACGAATCGTCGTCATGGCGGACTTCGTCATGAAATGGTACACGATCTAGAAGTGATGGAAAGCAGACGTCCAAGACGCCCGAACGGCAAATTTAGTCAGCCGACAAGTGCGGTGGCTACCTTATGAATATCACCGGCACCCATCGTAAGCACCACATCCCCAGTACAAAGCAGGGGGGAGAGCTCCGGTGCCACGTTCACAACGTCCGGAACGTAATGCACATTGGTATGTCCGAGGGCGATAGCAGCATCAGCAAGGAGCTTCCCGGTGACGCCCGGTATGGGCTGCTCCCGGGCGGCATAGACATCGGTCAGAACGACCACGTCGGCCTCGGCACAGGCGCTGGCAAAGTCGTCCACGAAGTCGCGGGTGCGGGTGTAGGTATGGGGCTGGAATACGGCAACCACGCGGCGACCGGGCCATCCGCTGCGAACGGCATCGATCGTGGCGCGAATCTCTGTTGGGTGGTGCGCATAGTCGTCGATCACAAGCACGCCGTCGCGTTCGCCGCGCTGCTCGAAACGACGGTACACGCCGGTAAAATCGGCCAGTCCGTCGCGAATGGTCTCCACGCTGATGCCACATCGAAGCGCCATGGCACACGCCGCAAGGGCGTTGCGCACGTTGTGCTCGCCGGGCACATGGATCATGATCTCACAACGATCTACGCCGTTCACGGTGAGCATGAAGGTGGTCGTGCGCTGCGTGTAGCGAATGTTGGTTGCCCGAACGGCAGCATCGGCCGAGGTGCCGAATGTGACAACAACGCGAGTGATTGACGGGAGGATGTCGCGCACGCCTTCGTCGTCGATGCACACGCATGCCGTGCCATAGAACGGCACCTTGTTGGTGAACTCGCAGAACGCTTCCTTAATGTCGTCGAGGTCGCTGTAGATGTCGAGGTGGTCGGCTTCGACGTTGGTGATGATGGCAATGGTTGGCAGGAGCTGGAGGAAGGACCGATCGTATTCGTCGGCCTCGAGCACAATCCAATCGCCATGACCGAGTCGGGCGTTCGAGCCCCCTAACCCCTTGAGCCTGCCGCCGACGATGACCGTTGGGTCCATCCCGGCCTTCATCATCACAAGTCCACACATGGATGTGGTGGTGGTCTTGCCGTGCGTGCCGGCAATGGCCAGACAGTATTTCAGGCGCGACACTTCGCTGAGCATTTCTGCGCGGCGAATGATCGGGATCTTACGCTCGATTGCAGCACGCGTCTCCGGATTGGCATCCGGGCGCACAGCGCTGGAATACACCACCGCTTCGGCGTCGCCCAGATGGTCGGCGCTATGCCCCACGCAGATGCGCGCACCAAGCGATGCAAGGTGATCGGTAACATCCGTGCGGTGCAGATCCGACCCACTCACGCTGAAGCCCTGCGATAACAGGATCTCGGCGATGCCACTCATGCCAATGCCGCCGATGCCGACGAAGTGAATGTGTCGTACAGAAGAGAAGACCATGGGCGAAGTTACGGTAGCGGACTAACTCAGCATCTCTAAAAGCACGGGGAGCCAGAGCTCTTCGGCGATTGATCCGAGGGGGCTCACAAGGCGCTGCTTGTCAACCGAACGCAGCTGATCGAGGAGGATGAAACCGTCCGTCTTCTCAAAGGTGACCTGCGGACGACACCCCAAGGGGTGAGCCTTCGATGTGAGCGGAGCGATGATCACGCGGGGAAGCGCGGCATTCATGTCGTTGGGGGAGACAATGATGGCTGGACGTGCCTTGCGGACCTCAGTGCCGACCGTTGGATCAAGGTTCACCCACCACACCTCACCTCTGCGGTACGAGGGCTTCGGTAACTTCATTCCCACTCCCAATCGGTGATGCCATCGTCGACGCGAATGCTCTCGAACTCAGCGGTCTCGGGAACAACGGTATCGAACCAGCCCTTGCGAACGTCCTGCACTGCGCTGATGATGATGCGATCATCGATGATGTCGATCTCTACGGTGTCGGTCATGTTGCACTCCTTTAGGAACGACGCAGGAATAAGCACGCCACGGCTGTTGCCGATCTTTCGTAAAGAGGTTTTCATAGGGGGTAACGTGACGCTGATTGAGAATGCTCAAATGTACGAACAATGTTAGTACATTTCCTCACGTCGATCAGCGAAGATGTCGTTAATGCTATTGAACGACTTGTCACGCGTCTGCTCTGGATGAATCTCGGCGATCACGACGGCGTCGGCCTCGGCCGAGGCGTCGGCGAGTACGCTGCCGTTGTATCCATAGATGGCCGTCTGACCGTTAAATGCCACGTCCTCGCCGGCGTTGTGTTCCGAGCCTGTGCGGTTAGCAACGGCTAGGTAGACCTTGTTCTCGAATGCGCGCACGGGCATGGCCATGCGCCAGATGTGCGTGACGAGGTTCGACGGACATATAATGAGGTCGGCACCCTCGAGGGCGAGTGCTCGCGCGCTCTCAGGAAACCGCCAATCGTAGCAGATCATGGTGCCGATGGTACAGTCGAGATGCTCGATGTAGAGGGTGAAGAAGCCACTGTTGCCGGGAGTGAACCCGAGGGTCTCCTTGTAAAACAGGTGGGTCTTGCGATAGACCAGCGGAGTTGGAATGCCCTTGCCGGCGATGAGTGCTGCGTTGTAGAGCTTTGAGCCGTCGCGCTCGGCGAAGCCGCATACGACGACCTTGTTGTGCGTGGTGGCGGCATCAATGATGCGCTGATTGTGGACCCCGGTGTCGGGCGTATGAACGGGTTCGGCAATACGCGACACTTCGTTAACGCCGAGATGGAAGTACCCGCATGTGGCGAGTTCCGGAAACACGATGACGTCGGCTTCGATGCGGGCGATGTGCTCAACAATGCGCTGCGTATTGGCATCAAGGTTGCCAAACGTTGGGGCGAACTGGACGCAGGCGACGCGCATCAGAAGGTTGTCGTGAAACTGAAGATCGGCGTATACGGTGTACCGCTGAGTCCAAGTGCAGTGCCGTTGCCGGCTGACGGGAGAATTGGGTCGGCAAGGTTGAAGATGTGACTGCTCAGCAGGTGCACGCCGTAGGCAATGCCTGCCCCAAGTGCGTAGCCAGCGAGGACGTCAGTCAGGAAGTGCACGCCGAGATTCATGCGAGCGTAACCCGTCCAGAGAGCCCATCCAACGGTTGGAACGATCACATACCAGTGCGGATAGCGCAAACTCATGGTTGTTGCAAAGGCGGCAGCACCGGCAGCATGCCCTGATGGCATGGAGCTGAAGTACTTGTCGTTGCCTTCTTCGCCGTTCACAATCATGCCTGCATACTTCTGGTACGGACGCTCCCGGTCGATCGCCATCTTGAGTCCGATTACAGCGCCATAGGTGATGCCAAGCGCGACGAATTGCTGCAAACCTGTTTCTGCCATATAGCGTCGGTCGGGCGATGGTGCGTCGATGAGCGATGCGGCAACACCATAGATGTACATCGCCGAGGGGATCGCAACGTACACTGGCATGGCAACATCAGAGACAAAACGCGATGAATTCTTGGTTGATTCGATCTTGTTGAGATCGTAACCAATGCGACCTTCCCAGCTAAATGGGTCGATCGATTGCGCCGACGCGGTGATGGATGCAAGAGCCAACAGGCTCACGAGAAGTGTCTTCATGCACGCAAATGTATGGTGCGACGTATTTTCGCACGTGATAAATCTTGCCATTGTTGGTGCCACAGGCCTTGTTGGCCGCACCATGCTCCGCGTGCTCGAAGAGCGCGCTACTCCACTTGCCTTGCTCACATTGCTGGCATCTGCGCGTAGTGTTGGTACACAGCTGACGTTTCGCGGCGAGACGCTCACGGTTGGTGAGCTTACGTCTGAGAGCTTTGCCGGAATTGATGTTGCACTCTTCAGCTGCGGTGGAACACTCAGCATGCAGTATGCGCCGATCGCAGCAGCTGCAGGCTGCGTGGTGATTGATAACTCCAGCGCATGGCGCATGCATCCTGATGTGCCCCTTGTGGTGCCGGAGGTTAATCCAGCAGATGCATACACGCACAACGGCATCATCGCCAACCCAAACTGCAGTACGATCGAACTTGTGGTTGCCATGCAGCCAATCATTCAACGATGGGGATGTCGCCGCTTGGTGGTCAGTACATACCAGTCGCCGACCGGTGCCGGACAGCAGGGGATGGACCAGCTGACGGCAGAAGTGGCCGGACGTGAGCCGGAGCGACGTATCACGTCGCATCGTCTGGCAGGGAACATGGTGTTCCATATGATCAATGCCATAAACGAAGCCTCGGAAGAAGAACAGAAGATGATGCGTGAAACACGGCGCATCCTTCATATGCCGGAGCTGCGCATGGCCGTGACGTGCGTGCGCGTGCCTGTGGTGGGTGGACATGGTGAGTCGATTGCGATTGAGACGGAACATGCCTGCACGCCCGACGAAGCACGTGCGCTGCTTGCCGAATCACCTGGCGTGGTGGTGCGCGACGAACCACAGCGTAATGTGTACCCAACACCGGTCGAAGCCGATGGCACCGATCCGGTCTATGTCGGACGTATCCGTCGCGACGAAAGCGTCGAGCATGGTCTGCTGATGTGGATCGTGGCCGATAATCTTCGCAAGGGCGCAGCAACCAATGCTGTGCAGATTCTTGAACTCCTTCAACACACAACATGAACTCCTACGTCGTGATTATGGCGGGCGGCTCCGGTGAGCGATTCTGGCCGCTGTCCCGCATGCGCAAACCGAAGCAACTTCTCGCGCTTACATCATCATCGATGATGATTGAAGAAGCGATTGATCGTATCTCGCCGCTGATCCCGCACGAGCGAATCCTGATCATCACAAGCGAAGTTCTCCAACAGCCATTGATTGACGCGTTGCCAGGAATTCCGTCCGAGAATGTGATTGCTGAACCTGCAAAGCGAAACACCGCACCGTGCTTAGCGCTCGCATGCAGCGTGATTCGCGCGCGCGAAGCCGGTGACGATGCACTGATGGCAGTGCTTACGGCAGACCATTTCATCGGGAATGCCGATGCGTTTCGCGCTGATGTGTCGCGTGCGCTGACCTTCGCATCGACATATGATGCGCTGGTGACGATGGGTATACCGCCGACACGACCAGAGACGGGGTATGGGTATATCCATGTGGGTGAACCGACGGTTGTCCCTGGCGTGTCGCATGTTGTGGAGTTCAAGGAAAAGCCCGACGTCGCAACGGCGCTCGACTACGTGCGCAGTGGACGGTATGTGTGGAACAGTGGGATGTTCTTCTGGCGCACAGAAGCACTGCGCGCCGCAATGATCAGTGTACTTCCAGAAGTTGGCAATGCCATTGACGAACTCACCGATGATCTCGCAACGCAGAACACGCAGCATATGTCTGAGGTGTTTCATGTGCTGCCCGACATCTCGATCGACTACGGCGTGATGGAGCGCTCACACAATGTGCACGTTGTGCCAGCAACATTCCCGTGGGATGACGTTGGCTCCTGGGATGCACTCGAGCGCATGCGTCCGCTTGATGCAACACACAATGTGGTCGATGGTGTCGTTACAGTTGTCGATACCGAGGGTTCGATCATTGTCAACGCACACGGAAGCGCGCACACGGTAACGACGGTTGGTCTGCGTGATACGGTGGTGGTTGTCACGCCAGATGCCACCATGGTGTGTCCGAAGGATCGGGCGCAAGACGTAAAGCGTATCGTAACTGAACTCCGTACACAGGATCGACATGACATCCTCTGAGGACGATATCCAGCAGAGCGCTTCGGTAAGTATCGCGCGTGCCTTCGACTTCGACATCGAGGAGCACGATGCGTATAAGCGGATTCGTGACCAAGTGCTCAATCGCATCATCGAGTTGCTGACGCGCAATCCCGAGAAACTTATGGCGATTCTCTATCGCATTGATGTTCCTGAGTCTGCTGTGTCGACGATCTTCGACACCGCGCTCCCACCCGATGTGCCGGATCAGCTAGCCGACCTCGTTATGGAACGTCAGATGGCGAAGGCTCGCACACGTGCGGAACACACACGGAACACACGCGTGCCGCACGCATGAAGACTGCCTTCGTCAATATTGATTCGCTTGTGACCATCAACGCACAGGGCGCGCATGAGAAGATCGGTGTAGCGATGCGCGACGTGGGTGAGATCCACAACGGTGCAATCGTGTTCGACGATGTGATCCGTTGGATTGGTCCGTCGAGCGAGGTAGACGCTCACCTTGATGCCGATACAGAGTTGGTTGATTGTTCGGGCAAGACAGTGATGCCGGGGTTCGTCGACTCACACACCCACATGGTGTTCGCTGGATCGCGCTCACATGAGTTCGCACGTCGTCTGGCCGGCGCGACCTATGCCGAAATCGCCGCCGAAGGTGGTGGCATTCTCACAACCATGCGTGCCGTGCGTGATGCGGATGTCGAGTCGCTGCTCGATGTGGGCGATGCGTTGCTGACGTCTGCGCTGAACCACGGCACAACCACTGCAGAAATCAAAAGTGGGTACGGACTCGACACGGCAAGTGAACTGCGGTTGCTCGAAGCAATTGGCCAGCTGCAGCGCGGACACGAAGCACGCGTCCTCGGTACGTTCCTGGGTGCACATGCCGTGCCCCCTGAATGGAAACACGATCCAGAAGGATACGTAATCTGCGTGATCAACGACATGCTCCCACGTGTCGCAGAGCAGGGCATAGCAACCTTCTGCGATGTCTTTGTCGATGCAGGATTCTTCACTCCAGAGCAAGGCGAGCGTATTCTCCGCGCGGGTATCGCACACGGACTGCGTCCGAAGATTCACGCTGATGAAATCGCGCTCGTGGGTGCTTCGCAGATGGCCGCACGCGTTGGCGCGGTCAGTGCAGACCATCTCGAGCATAGCACGCTTGCAGAGATCACGGCGCTGCGTGACGCGGGCGTTGTGTGCACGCTGTTGCCGGGCACGGCCTACACACTTGGCTTGCCGTTTCCCGACGCGCGTACGATGATCGACAACAATGCTATCGTGTGTTTGGCGACTGATTGCAACCCGGGCTCGTGCTTTTCAGAGAACATGCAACTGATGCTCTCGCTTGCGTGCATGCACATGAAGATGAGCATCGAAGAGGCACTAGTAGCTGCCACGCTGCATGGCGCACGAGCACTCAACCTTGCGGCCCATTTGGGATCGCTTGAAGTAGGTAAGTGGGCCGACATCGTAGTCTATGACGTGCCATCGTACAAGGATCTCGTCTACCACTTCGGCGTCAATCACGTTTGGAGCGTCTGGGTCGGTGGCAACGAAGTAGTCTGATAGCCGTCAACCGTGGTACTTTTGTACATGATTCGTCTGTACAATACCCTCACCAAGTCGGTCGATCCGTTTGAGCCACTGCGCGATGATGGCGTACGCATGTATTCATGCGGACCCACCGTGTATGACGTAGCGCATATCGGCAACATGCGTGCATTCCTCTTCCCCGATGTCTTGCAGCGAACACTCCGCGTGATAGGGGGCTACCCAGTACACTGGGTGATGAACATCACCGACATCGATGATAAGACGATCCGCGATAGTGCTGTTGGATCGCCACGATGGCGCTCTGAAATGGGCGAACAGACCACAGATCCGCTCGAGAATCTGCGACGCTTTACAAGCTTCTTCACGCAGGAATTCCTCGCAGATCTGCGAACCTTTGGCATTGATGTTGAGCGCGTGGTAAATCCACTCGCAACCGACTACATCGCGCAAATGCAGGATCTGATTCACGACATTCTTGTTGCGGGCTACGGCTACATCAGTGATGGCTCGGTGTACTTCAACGTTGCAGCATACTCAGCCAAGCATGCATACGGTAGGCTCTTCGCAATCGATACGCAGAACTTCCGTGAAGGTGTTCGCATCGATGCCGATGAATACGATCGTGAATCTGTGAGCGACTTCGTGCTCTGGAAGGGGCGTAAGGAAGGCGAGCCGGCCTGGGACTTCGCAATCGACGGACATCAGTTGCCCGGCCGTCCGGGTTGGCACATCGAGTGTTCGGCGATGTCGCAGGAGATCCTCGGACTGCCGTTCGACATTCATACGGGCGGTGTCGACTTGCGCTTCCCGCATCATGAAGATGAACTTGCGCAATGCACAGCCGGCTATCATGTGCACGAGCAAGCCGCGTTTTGGATGCACAATGAATTCCTCGAAGTCGAGGGCAAGAAGATGTCGAAGTCGCTCGGCAACTTCTACACCATGCGCGACCTCGTCAACCGTGGCATCCAGCCAATCGACGTCCGCTTCGCGATGCTGCAAGCACACTACCGTGCCGTCTTCAACTTCACCTTCGATGGTGTAGCAGCAGCACGTACCGCGCGCGCTAAGGTGCAGGACTACGTCTATGATGTGATTGCCGTCGCTGGTAACCACCATGCGGCTGCTGACGATGGTGCTGGGCAGCGCCTGATGGATAGTGTCGGCCAGGCCTTGGCCGATGACATCCATACACCGCGCGCGCTGGCTGCGCTCTTCGTATTTATCAGCGACCATGCACCACGCACGCTTACACCGCATGATGCCGCATCAATCGTCGATGCTCTGCGAAGATTAAATGATGTGTTCGTGATTGTTGCCATCGAACCACGTCCTGAACAGATCGTTCCAGACGATATTCGTGTGCTTGCCGATGAGCGTTGGGCTGCACGTGCGGCAAAGAACTGGGCCGAGAGTGATCGCTTGCGCGACGTTCTTGTATCATGTGGCTGGACGATGAAGGATGGCAAGGACACCTACACGCTCGAGCCAGTCGATTAATGCGCTCGATCACCATCATCGGACGTGGTCGTGTGGGCGGGGCGCTTGAGCAACGCGCAACAGCTGTCGGCTATCACGTGAACGCGATCGGACGTGATGCGTTTGCGCTGTGGTGTACCAGTGATGCGTCGCTTGGTGATGTTGTTGTGATTGCGACAAAGGACGACGTGCTGCCGAACGTTGTAGAGGCGATAGCCAGCGCGCGAGCTGATCAGGTGCGCGGTGTCGTGGCGGTGCATGTTAATGGCTCGCTCGGGACGGACGTATTGGAACCGATGCGGCAGCTCGGTGCATTCTGTGCGGCCGCGCATCCGTTCCAAACGTTTGGGTCGCCAGATCCATCGGCGCTCGACGGGATTGGATGGGGCGTTGAATCTGATGATGCAGCGTGGAGCATTGTGCAGGAGCTGATCACATCGCTTGGCGGTGTTCCATGGCGGTTCACGGAGATGTCGGATGATCGCAAGCGCCGCTATCACGCGGCTGCAGTTGCGGCATCGAACTTTACCTATGCCGCATACGAACTCGCGCGTCGACTTGCTGACGCTGCTGACATACCGACTGATGTGTTTCTTGTTCCGATTATGGAACGGACAGTGCAGAATGCGGCATCGGCGATGCGTGCAGGTACGCCGTTTGCGATAACCGGACCTCTTATGCGGGGCGATGTTGAAGCCGTAGAACGGCAACTTGAAGCCATCCCGTCAGAGGAGCGTCCGCTCTATTGCCACCTCTCGCGTGCATTGCTTGACGTGGTCTCAGAAACCTGGGATCCAGAGCTTCGCACTGCAATGGAGCGCGTGCTCGGGGCTTAGCGACCTACCGCTGTGCGCATCGCCGCGAGATTGTCGCCGATCGAGCCAGAGAAGATTCCGCTACCTGATACAAGGATCGACGCACCGGCATCAGCAGCACGGCGTGCATTGTCGATCTTGATGCCACCATCGACTTCGATCTCAACGTGCGAAAACCCACGTGTGTCGAGCCATGTGCGAAGGCGTTCACATCGAGGCAGGAACGACTCGATAAAGAACTGTCCGCCGTATCCGGGATTCACGCTCATCAACAGAATGAAGTCTGCATCGCCTGCAACTTCAAAGGCGTACTCAAGCGGTGTGGCTGGATTCAAGACAAATCCCGCGCGCTTGCCGAGTGCTTTGATACGATGCAGCGTGCGATGCGCATGCGGCGTTGCCTCTGCGTGCACGCTTATCCAATCAGCGCCAGCCTCGGCGAATTGCTCCACCTGATGATCGGGATTCGTCACCATCAAATGCACATCGACCGGCAGCGTGCACGTGCGTTTGATTGCACGGACAAAGTCCGGACCATACGTAATCGGTGGAACGAAGTGTCCGTCCATCACATCGTAATGCAGAAGATCCGCGCCACTCTGCTCGCACGCACGAATCGCGGCGCCCATGTTGAGGAGATCGCTCGAAAGGAGGGAAGGGGCAAGTTGAATCATAAAGCACCGTGAGAGTATATGAGTTCGTCGAAGCTGTTCAACGGCCACCAAACGTAAGTCCAACCAGCACGCCATATGGCGTGCGGCCGCCCTCGTTGGAGTAATGCGAACCAATAATCATACCATGAAGATTCACCCAACGTGCAACTTGCCATGTGCCCGCAATGCCAGCTGCCGAGGCAAGACCGAAGGTGAGCGTTTGGTCTGAGAAGACATCGAATCCCGTGATCCCACGTGTCGAGCCCATGCCAAGTCCGGCCTGCACAAATGCGAAGGCACCCAGGCGCTGATCGCCTGCGAACCACCAGGTCGGACCCAGTGTAATGGCCAGCACGTCACGCTCCCACACACCCATTGCACGAAATCCCATGCCGAACCACCAGCGCCGATCGTCGTCGGTGGCAAAGCTCGACATCAAATTAAAGCCACCATTGGGGAAGTCGCGCTCCTGAGGTGTCCAGGTTCGCATGATCGACAGCGTTGTGAAGCTACTTGACGGACCACTCGTACCATCGAGTTCGTCTTGGGCCTGAATCACCGGCGCACACAGCACGAGGATCGTGGCGAGGCAGAGAATGCAACGAAGTATCAACATCATGCTGCAAAAATGCGTCATTCCGCGATGCACGCGGTATTTTTACCGTCACGTATGGAATCAACCACACAACCTCGCAAGATTATCCTGTCGGGCATGCAGCCGACAAACAACCTCACCATCGGACAGTACTGTGGGGCGCTTCGCAATTGGGTGGAGCTGCAGCATCAGTACGACTCGTTGTTCTGCGTTGTGGATCAGCATGCGATTACGGTGCGTCAGGAACCAGCGAAACTGCGTAAGCGCACGCTCGACGTTGCCGCGATGTACATGGCAGCTGGTATCGATCCCGACGTATCGACGCTCTTCGTGCAATCCTCCGTACCCGAGCATACGCAGCTCGCATGGGTTCTGGAATGCCTTGCCGGCTTCGGTGAAGTTTCGCGCATGACGCAGTTCAAGGACAAAAGCGCGCAGCATGCCGACAACGTGAACGTCGGCTTGTTTACGTATCCGGTACTCATGGCCGCCGACATCCTCTTGTACAATGCAGACCTCGTGCCGGTTGGTGAAGACCAACGCCAGCACTTGGAACTCACACGCAATCTTGCCGAGCGCTTCAACTTCCATTACTCGCCTACGTTTACCGTGCCCGAGCCCTACATCCCAAAGGTTGGGGCCAAGATCATGTCGCTGCAAGAACCCGAAAAGAAAATGTCGAAGTCGGATGCCAATGAAAAGGCTACCATCTTCCTCACCGATTCGGATGCAGAGATTCGTTCAAAGATCAAACGTGCGGTAACTGACAGCGGCACGGATATTCGGTTCGACGCCGAGCGACGCCAGGGCGTGGCGAATTTGATGACGCTCTATCACATTACAACCGGTGCATCGATCGCAGAGATCGAACAGGAGTTCGTCGGACTCGGCTATGCCGAGTTCAAGGAAGCAGTAGGGGAGGCCATTGTTGCGTTCATCGCACCAGTACGCTCACGCTATGAAGCACTACGCGCAGATGAAGACACGCTCAAAGCAACCCTTCGCCGTGGTGGCGAGCATGCGCATGACCGCGCACGCAAGACCCTCCGCAAGGTGTACAAGAAAACCGGATTCGTTGAATTGTAAGGAATCGCTCAACGATGCCAACCTATGACTACGTCTGCACCACATGTGGTGCAACCTTTGAAGTGTTTCAGGCAATGAAAGACGACGCTCTCACAACATGCCCAGTTGATGTCTGCACGCAGGCCGAACCCGGCCATGGCAGTGTCGAACGCCGCATTAGTGGTGGCGGTGGTGTGCTCTATCGGGGTGGTGGTTTCTACCTCACGGACTACGTCAAGAAGTCTGGATCCGGTGGAGAGGGCGAATGACCCTTTCCTTGATGCCTATGGGTGATGGTTCGTCACCTGCAGGTGAACTCCTCAACGGACTCAACCCATCCCAAGCTGAAGCAGTACGCACAACAGAAGGTCCGGTGCTGATCATCGCCGGCGCTGGTAGCGGTAAAACGCGCGTGCTCACATTCCGCATCGCCTATCTGCTTCGCTCCGGTGTTACTCCGAACCATGTCCTTGCGCTGACGTTTACCAATAAGGCCGCACAGGAGATGAAGGAGCGCATCGCGCACCTGGTCGGATCGGGCACAGCACGTGGAATCTGGGCTGGTACGTTCCACTCCATGTTTGCACGCATCCTGCGTCAGTACGCAGACCGTATCGGCTATACATCGTCGTTCACCATCTACGACACCGACGATCAAACGGCGGCGATCAAGGCGGTGATGAATCAGCTCGGCGTATCACAGCAAGTGCTTCCACCCAATGGTGTCCGCTCGCGTATCTCTGGCGCAAAGAACACGATGATCTCATGGCAGGAGTATGCGCGTAACGCAGACTCAATCGCCGAGAAGCAAACAGGACAGATCTTCGAGGAGTACGAGAAGCGCCTCACGCAAGCAAATGCGATGGACTTCGATGATTTGCTCCTGAACACAATCAAGCTGCTTGAACATCATCCCGACGTACTGGAGCTTCTCCAAGATCGATTCCGCTATTTGATGGTCGACGAGTATCAGGACACCAACCGGGCACAGTACCAGGTGGTGCGCATGCTCGCGCAGAAGTACCGCAACATTTGCGTTGTGGGCGACGACGCACAGAGTATTTATCGCTGGCGTGGAGCGGACATCCGCAACATCCTCGACTTCGGACGTGACTATACCGAAGCAACTGTTGTGCGGCTCGAGCAGAATTATCGCTCGACGAAGACGATTCTTGCGGCGGCCGATAGTGTGATTAAGCGCAACACGTCGCAGCTGAAGAAGACGCTGTTCACGGAGAATCCCGAGGGTGAGAAGATCACCGTGCTGGCGTGTCGTGACGACCGTGAAGAAGCCGACATGATTGCGCGGGCTGTTGCTGCACGCGTGGCCAAGTATGGCTACTCATACAAGGATGTGGCTATTCTGTATCGTACGAACGCACAGTCGCAAGCCCTGGAAGACGCCCTGCGCCGCTCAAACACTCCGTATCACATCGTCAGCGGGGTGAGTTTCTACAAGCGGAAGGAAGTCAAAGACGCTCTTGCGTATTTGCGACTCCTAGTGAATCCCAACGACACCGAAAGCATCCTGCGGATTATCAACGAGCCAACGCGTGGTATCGGCGCAACGACGCTCGAGCGCGTGCAGGAATTCGCACTTCGCACATCAACGCCGATTTTCGACGTGCTATCGTCGATCGAGTTGGTGCCTATGATGCAGGCGCGCACGATCAAGGCCGTGCAGGACTTCATTGGGATCATTCGTCGATATCAGGACATGCTCGACGAGCTTGCACCGGCATCGCTTGCACAGGCCTACATCGAAGCAACCGGATTGCCTCAGATGTATCGCTCGCAGCAGTCTGAAGAAGCCCTCGATCGTTGGAACAACATCGAACGCCTGCTCGACCACGTTGCTGAGCAGCAAGAGCTTGATGACCAGATGACGTTAGTGACATATCTCGAGCAGATTTCGCTTCTCAGTGATGCTGATGATCCACAACTCGGCACAGAGCGCATCTCGATGATGACAATGCATGCTGCCAAGGGCCTCGAGTTTCCGTTGGTAGTGATTGCTGGACTTGAGCAAGGTCTGTTCCCGCTCGCAAAGGCCGAGACCGACATGGCCGAGCAGGAAGAAGAACGACGCTTGCTCTATGTGGGCATCACCCGCGCGCGTGAACAGCTGATCCTTGCCTATGCCGAACGTCGCTATCGATTCGGAGAACTTGTCTTCTCACGTCCATCGATGTTTCTAGGCGAGATCGATAAGGAGACGCTCGCACCATCGGCTCGTAGTATGGCGGGATCTTCGCCGTCGCAGGCTCCACAGCAAAAGCAGAGTCCGTATTCTCAAGAGTCGGGTGGTTCCTCGTATTCACAGCTCCCGATGCCAAAGCGGTACACGAGCGCATCGCAGCCTACACGTCGCGGTGTGCAGGGTCCGGCCCCAAGCGGTCCGACCACATTGATAGTCGGACAGCGTGTGAAGCACCCCATGTTTGGCAGCGGAACCGTAAGTGCCGTGAGCGGCACAGGGCAATCCGAAAAGGCGACCGTCATGTTCGATAACGGACAGCGGAAGCAGCTGATGGTGGCGTTTGCTCGACTCGAGCAACTCTGATAAATGCTCGTCAGCCAATACTCTTGCGATGAGTTGTTCTCTGATGTGCAGCTTTTGGCTATCATGAACGAGTAACGACAATTTCAGATGTTGCGTATGCGTCGGGACAACTATCATATTGCCTCTCTGCTTCTCTGCATTGCTGCATTGATCGTGTCTTCGTATTGCAACGCACAGCAGATATCCCCTTTACTAGAGCCTCGCCAGGCCACATTTGGGCGTGGTATCGAGTTTGGTGTTGATAAGATTACCAACACATTTGTATGGATTGGCAACGCTGATATTGGGGTTCAAACCGATGTCGGATTTCTTCGATTTGTTAACCAGTATCGATCTTCTGCATTTCGTACAAGTACGCTCGCCACGCGCGATGATCAAGTCTGGCAGGGCTCCTGGTTACATCCACTGTCGTCAGCAATTCAGGCAATTATCCGACAGGGATGGATTGTTTCGCGCGACTCGCGGAGTGTTGGACTCAACTCGCTGGAGCGGTTGAACGTGGCAGCGGGTGTGCGTTATGTTCCACGTGAGGAGGTCTCGCTCGAGATGTTAGCGGGCGTTGAACGCTCATCTCAGCTGGGTGTTACGGCGTTTGGACCGCTTGTGGGGCTTATTGGTAGGGTCGATAATCTGGAGCTTGATCAGTGGCTCATCACGGCTGATGGGATAGCAGATTGGCAGCGGCTCGACCCGCAGCGGCGTAATGCTGATGTCGAATTCCGCTCTAGCATAGCCCGCGCACTGTCTGAAGGGTCAACCTTGCGTCTTACGGTTGAGTCGATGAATCTAGGACGGGAGTTTTTCACAACACTTACGCAGCAGTCGCTTCTTGATGTGGAGCAACGCTCAGAGCGCAGGCTCACGGCGACGGCCGATATCGTGTATGCTGTTACCGAAGCGTTCTCGGTGAATCTGCGATCGTCGATTACATCAGGAGCTGTCGATCGATCATACGCCTCACCGGTGGCCCAACTTCCATTGAGTTCCGTCGAGCGTCAGCTCCGCGAGCTGATTGTGGATGTCGAGGGCTATGCAACGCTCTCGGGCGCTCGAGGTACGGTTACGGGAGGAGGTTCGATCTATCAGCGGAGCGAACTCAATGGTGTACAGAACATCCATGGTGCGTCGGATGCGGATCTGCAATCGTTACGGTTGCAGGAGTTTCAACGAGACAATCAAACACTCCGCACGCGGCTCTACGGTTCGGGTCTGTGGCGGATATCATCGCGCGATACGGTACGATTGGATGTGACCGGATGGTTGGTGCGATACGACACGCCGAGTTCGGCCAATGACGACGACCGTGATGAGTTGGCAACTGTCGCAACGCTCTCCTATGGAGCATCGCTTAGTCCATCCTTCTCGATGAACCTCAGTTTGTCTGGACAATACCTGCATCTGGTGTTTCTCAAGGCGTCTCGCAGTGCGTTGAATAACGTCAACCGGGTGTTGCGGTTCTCGCCGTCCTTCATCTACACCACATCGCATGTCCGTCTGCAGCCGCAGCTCGAGATTCTTGCCAACTACACGGTCTACGATTACGAGGGCAGTGCGTCGTCTGTCCGATCATTCTCATTCCGTCAATTGTCGTATCGCGACTCAATACGAGTGCAGCTCACGCAGAACATACGTGTAGAAGCTCCGCTCCTCTTCCGCTACTTCGAGCGCGCAACGCTTGTCTGGTCCAGCTTCGCTGAACGCCCAGAAACAGGCAATCTTGAGTACCTGGCGAAAGTCCTTATTTTTTCGGCCCCGTCGGATGCGTGGAGCGTGGGCGCAGGCATACGTCTGTACACACTGAGTCAACAATCACTGCTTCCGGGAGGCCTCAATGGTTCGACATCATCGGTCGGACCCGAGATGGCGCTCCGCTATGTTGCGCGCGGGGGATCGACACTCACAGTTTCTGGTTGGTACGAGTTCCAAACGATTAATGTCACTCAACGACGTGAGCTTCCGAATCTTTTGCTTCGAACGGTTGTTCGTCTCTAACCTATGACCACCGTTCGCACATACTCACTTCGTTTGCCGAGCGAGCGACAGAATATCACCGCAGTTGGCCCCTTCCTTGACTCCATCCAGGAGCTCGTGCGCTTAGGGCCGCTCCGCCTCCATGACCTGCATGTGGCAATCACCGAGGCCGTCAACAACGCCATCATTCATGCGCATGGTTGCCAAGCAGACTATTCGGTAGATATCGATGTGCAGACATCCGATCATGATGTGATCATCGTTGTGCGTGATTACGGCAACGGTTTCGATCCCGATGCCGTGCCCGATCCTCGTCTTCCCGAAAACGTCCTGCGTGAGGGTGGACGTGGAGTGTTCCTGATTCGACATCTTGCTGATACTGTTGAGTTTCGTCCGGGCGACCCGGGTATGCATGTTATGATCACATACAACCTGCCAACATGATTCTATTGCTCTGTGCGCTTGCACTTCTTGGAACCGGCGAACCACGTCCGTTCCCAGCCGACGTTGATGCACGATTCACGCCGATGCGCGCATTGGACCACCTTGGCGTGCTGGCTGCTGATTCTATGAAGGGGCGCGACACGCCTTCGCGTGAGCTTGAGATAGCCGCCGAATACATCGCCGCACGGTTTCGCCAGTTCGGTCTCGAGCCGATCAACGGTTCGTACTTCCAACAGTACAACTTGGAGCGTCTGGATCTTCAGCTGCCCTGCACGGTAACGCTTTCGCGTGGTGGGCAGACACTTGAAGCGGTGATTAAGACGGACTTCATGCCGTTCGAGGAAACGGGTGATGGATCGATCTCGCAGGCACCTATTGTGCTCGCGGGATTCGGCATCACTGCTCCTGAGTATTCCTACGACGATTACGCGTCGATCGATACGAAGGGTGCTGTTGTGATGATCCTACGCGGCGAGCCGGAGAATGCCGACACATCGAGGTTCCGTGGTAAGCAGTTTACATGGTACAGCACGTTGCGATCGAAAATCGAGAATGCGCGCAAGCATGGTGCAGTCGGCATTATGCTGATCGACGCGCTGCGCACCCCGCGCAAGCCCTTCGTGACGGGGTTCCCATGGGCCTCCGTTGCGAAGAATACGAAACGCGACACACGCCCGCTCCAACTTCCCGATACAACGCGCTCGATCCCATGCCTTCATGTCGGCGAGCGTGTTGCCACCTTCTTGTTCGACTCGTTGAGTGCGGTTAATGCGCTTACGCTGCAGCTAGACTCAACACTTACTCCAGCATCGCGCGTAATTGCAGGCGCGCGCCTGTCGTGTTCCGTGCGCATCGCACGCGAGAAGGTTCCAGTGCGCAATGTGCACGCTCGACTTCCAGGCGCTACCGTGCCGCACGAATATGCCGTTGTCGGTGCTCATTACGATCATATCGGCGTCGGCAAGGCGGGTGATGATGGTGATACGGTGTTCAATGGCGCTGACGACAACGCATCCGGTACAACAGGTCTGCTGCTTGCTGCTGAGGCGCTTGCAACATCGTCGCAACGTCCGGACCGCAGTGTTGTGTTTGTTGCGTTCTCGGGGGAGGAGAAGGGACTCTACGGATCGCGCGCATATGTTGATGCGTCGCCACTACCACTGGATTCCTGTGTTGCCATGATGAACATGGATATGATTGGCCGCTGCGAGAACAACAAGCTCTCGATCGGCGGCAACGAGCGCTGTCCGGATATGGTGTCGATCAATGAAGAAGAGAACGCGTTGCTCGAACGGCCGATGACATTGGCCTACGACATCGAGAAGTACTTCTTCCGAAGCGACCAGGCCTCATTCGCACGCCGACGCATCCCTGTGATTTTCTTCTTCACAGGTGAGCACGCTGACTACCATAAGCTTGGTGATCACATCGAGAAGATCAATCTCGACGACCTGAGCAACATCGCACGTCTGGCAACGCGCGTGACATGGCGTGTAACGCAACGTCCGCGCACACGATATGTACCGGGCGGTTTCGAGCGTTAACGCGGCATCAGTTGTTCGATGTACTTCGCGAGCAGATCGAACTCGAGATTCACGTGATCTCCTGCAGCAAGATCGCGCAGTGTCGTAACCTCGAGTGTATGCGGAATGATAGCAACCTTGAATGCTGCCTCGGTGAGATCGGCAACGGTCAGTGATACACCGTTGACGCAGACCGAGCCAACAGGGATGAGCCACCTGCGGAATGCTGGCGGAAACTCGATCCAGATCTCCCAGCGTCCGTCGGTCGTGATGATCTCGCGCACGGTCCCTGTAGTGTCAACGTGTCCCTGAACGAGGTGGCCTCCCAAACGATCGGCCATCCGCACGGCCCGTTCTAGGTTTACATGCGAACCGTCGTGCAGTGTTCCAATCGTTGTCTTGGTGAGTGTCTCCGCAATCACGTCAACAGCGAACGATGTGTCGTCGCGTTCAACCACCGTAAGGCACACGCCCTGAACTGCGACGCTGTGATCGATTGCAAGATCATCCATGATGCGCTGCGCCGAACACCGGAGCCGCAGACCGCCATTGTGCGGCGTGCATGATGTGATTGTACCCGTTTCTTCCACCAAACCCGTAAACATGATCAGTTCCCGCGAATGAATGCGCGAATGCGCGTGATGTACGTGTCGTATCCGTACGTTGATGGAACTCCCTCGTGCTCTGCGCCCTCAACCTTGATCAACGTCTTTGGCTGTCGAGCAGCGGCGAAGATCTTCTCGGCGTGCACATTGATAGGAATGAACGTGTCACCCGTGCCATGCAACATCAAGAGTGGACATGTTCGTTCCTGTGCGTGAAGCGTGTTGTTGTACTCGCCCTTCAGGAGGTATGAGCCAGGAATGTTCAACAGTGTTCCTGTTTGTATCAGTGTTTCACCGGAAGCGAAGATGGATTCCGTTATCAGGCCCCGAGGCGTATGCAGACGAGCTGCTGAGTAGACAGCGGGGAAGCCCCCTAGCGAGAAGCCATAGTGGAAGATCTGGTTTGTGTCGACGTCGGGCCGTGATCTCACGTAGGCGAGAATCGCTGTGGCGTCCTCAGTCATCGATGCTTCGGAGCTTGTCCCCGTGCTTCGTCCGAAGCCGCGATAGTCGTACACAAGCACATCAGCGCCGGTCTTGTACAGAAGCTCGACGCGATCCCAGTAATACTGTAGGTGACCATAGTTGCCGTGATGGTAGATGATCACTGGGTGTGGTTCCACGCGTAAAGAGTCGGGTTGCTTTGCGTAGTAGCCGTAGATCGTTGCGTCGCCCGAGGCGAGCTGAAACGCTTCACGGCGTGACGTGGGGATCACCGAGTCTGCGAGCGTATATGTGTCGAGTGGCTTCGAGTTGAACAGAAAGCCATCCATCGTGCAGGATGTCAGGAGAGCAAGTGCGGTGAGTGTTGTGAGGACGTGTCTCATAGTCGTACTGCTCCCGCAAGAAAGATCCCGAATGAACCTTGGCCACTGATCGAGGAGATGCCTTCGAGAATGCCGCTCCGTGTGTCGTGATTTGAAGCCTGCCAAATGCATTCGAGCTGGAGTGACCAGGCATCGGTTGCTGCGAAGCTATAGCCGATGAATGGACTCACGTACACCGCGCCAGGGGTCCATTGGGCTGTAGCGTGGCTGCCCACGTAAATGAGATCCTGCTCACGTACGCTCCACGAGGCGTTTGCCGAAAGCGAAGGGTATAGTCGAGGCTTCGGTTGGTCGGAGAACTGCATGAATCCATATGCGCGCACACCGCCGGTAATCTCTGGCCTCCATCCGTCGCCACGCAGGAGGCGTGCAGAAGCGCCGACATCGATGCCACCAACAGCGAAGGCAGTCATTAGCAGGTGTAGGTTGCCATGCAGTGTAACATCGTCGGAGATGCCATGAAGCACGCCGGTGGTGATGTAGGGGGTAATCACAACAGGCGACTTGCCCGGGACGACGGGTCCGCCCAGGGATGCTGTGATCGCTGTCGAAGCTGCTGGGAGCACGCGAATCGGCTGCGTTGCTCCACAGCCGAAGAGCACCCATGATGCCGCGACGACATATATTGCGACCCAGCATTTGGATGAATGCGTGTATGCAATCATATTGAACCTCATTGTCGTTATACCGCACAAAGATACGTCCGCCCATTCGGCAACTTCACTATGACATCCTGGATTTCTTCGACTCCTGATACGGTCTTCCGCGATGTCTGCCGTGCGTCGGCTTCAACGCCACGCTTTGCGTTCCTTCCGCATGAACCCGTTGTGATTGTGGTTCCAACATCACGTCAGCGCGATGATGTGCTGATGCAGTGGGCGAGATCAAATGGACGTGGCGAACCTCCAACGGTGCTCACGATGGCTGCGTTGTATCGCGCGCTTGCACCGCAGGTGCTGGAGCAGATCCCGCGCATTCTCCCCGATAGTTCGGTTGATGTCTTGCTGGCATATGCAGCAGAGGCATGCGAACTGCCACCGGGATCCATTCGTCTGCGCGCATCACGTATTGTGCGCTGGGCGCAGGAGCTGCGGTCGCCGGCATGGTTGCGAGATGCTGCTCTTCGTCATCCCTCGCAAGGAGCGGCACGACAACTCGCCACGGCAGCTCGTATCTGGGAGGCGTATGAAGATGTGCTTGGTTCGCGTGCAGCAGACAGAGGCACCTTCAGTCGGCGCGTTGTCGAACAACTCCGATCGCGTCCATCAATCGTGCTCACAACACCATCTGGTGATGTGATTACACGATGCCTGGTTGTCGATACCCACGGCATAACGGGTGTCGATGCCGAATTCCTCCACGCACTCGCTGAGCGTGGATGGGATGTTGCGCTACAGTTTGCACCCGAGATGCCGCAGCGTGAAGAGGCTCTCGCCTCGCGAACGGAACGTGATGTGCAATGGTTCGTTGCGCACGGATGGGATGTAGGCGGACGTTACGAGGTGGGACTTGAACATGTTGAGCGGACCCTTGTGGCATGTACAAGTCGGTCCGATGAGGTACGTCGCGCCGTTACGCTCTGTAAGGAAGCCGCTGAAGCTGGTGTATCGCTCAACGCGATGGCCATCTGTGTTCCGGGAGATCAGCGTTACGTTGAGCGCATTCGTCAGGCATGCGTGGAATCAGGACTCCCACTTCGAACAACATCCGAGCAGTCGCTTGCTCAGACACATACGGCCTCACTCCTCCATGCATGTTGTCGTGTCGTTGCTGGCGCATGGGTGCGTGCCGATGTTGAGCGCGTGCTTCGTGAGCCGTTGCTTCGCGACCTCGTGCACAACGGACCCGCCTTGCTGCTGATTGCACGTGAGGAGCGTATCGTTGGTGGGAACGGTGCACAGGAGTGGATCGACCGACTCGAGCAGCGCCGTGCGGACATGCAGGCGATTGCTGAACGTCAGGACGATGATGATGAGCACGCAGAACGGAATGTGCGTCGCTATGCGTATGCACTCCGCACACTTCGCGAGCTGCGATCATTTCTCGATGTGCAGGTGCACGGCGCAATGGACGTAGAGCGGTTCACGTCAATCATGCTCACACGGCTGGCTTCGGCAATCGATCTTGAACGACGCTGTATGGAGCATGAGCCACGTGCATTCGCGGCGCTTCGCGATGCGTGTTCTGCCTACATGGCCTTGCATCGCGATCACGATCTACCGGCATGGTCGTTCACCATGCATCTGCACCGATGGTGGACCATCGTGCGGTCTACGATGATTGCTACAGCTTCGCCGACCCGCTCAGGTGTCCGTGTTGTGCGACCTGCCGAGCTTCGTGGCGGCGCGATCGATCTTGTTGTCGTCGTTGGATGTCTTGAGGGCGAGTTTCCCCGAACAACAACGCATCAACTCGATGAGGATGTTGTGCCCGACGTCCAGAAGCATCTTGCATGGGAGTCGATGGCAGATATCGCATTCGCTGTTGCGTCAGGCGGCACAATGGTGTTCACCTATCCATCGATCTTGGATGGTTCGCCCGTCCTTGCATCGACAACACTCGATGCGTTCGGAGATGGAATTACACATCATTCACGCTGGCAAAGTGCCAACTCAGCGATCGCCTGTGTTGTGCATCCCCGTGATCAGCGTGTACCGTATGATGATGCGCCTGTTATGGATGTGTCGCAGCACGGACGTGTGGGATTGCTCATGCATGACGAAGCGCAGCGTATCCTCGAAGAAGATCTCTCTCGTCCTATAAGTCCGTCTCGACTCGATGTGGCAATCCAATGTCCGTACCGATTCTTCGCACAGTATATCGTTCGTCTTGATGACATCGATTATGATGATGTGCGACTCACACCGCTCGAGCGTGGCACATTGCTACATAATGTTGTTGATCGCTGGTATCAGCGCATGCGCGGTGATTCGACGGTGGAGCTGTCGACCGCAGGCCTCCTTGCAGCGCGTGTAGATCTTCAGGCGACATCGTTTGACGAGCAGTGGTCGCTGTTGCAACACACCGTTGATGATGTGCTTGCGGAACATTCTCATGTGCATGCCTTTGCCCCCGTTGAGCGTCGAGCCCTCCTTGGCGACGACCTTCGTCCGGGTTTGCTTGCACGGTGGCTTGCTCTGGAGCGGGAAGACCAGCGTAGGTCCGGCTTCATGCCCGTGCTCTTTGAGCAGGAAATCGAGATCTCCATCGACATCGCGTTGAGTGATGGCATTGTGTCGGTTCCGATCAAGACACGTATTGACCGTATCGACCTGCGTGATGTAGATGGTGCGCTGCATGTCGCTGTTGTGGATTATAAGAGCTCACTGTCTGATTCATTCACGAAGACAAAGGTGCAGAAGGGGAGAGCATCGCAAATGCCATTGTATCTCGTAGCTGCGCGCGCATGGTTTGCACAAAAGGGCATCGACGTAGTACCCGAGGCGGCTGTCTATCGTGCATTTGGTTCGTCGTTGCAATCACCATCGAACGTGGATCGACGTGTTGTACTTGCTGATGTGGGATCACCGATGGCGTCGCTCGGCAAATCGCGGGCTACGCCGGTACATACGCCACTCTCGGAAGCCCTCGACGACATACTCGCGTTGTTGTATCCGGGTGTAGCGCAGATACAATCCGGTACGTACCCTGTTCGTCCCCAGA
>CAMCXP010000014.1 GCA_945883395.1 Melioribacter roseus P3M-2 | reverse complement strand
TGATATACGGTTGAGAATGAAGCGCATCTGGCACACACGTACAGATGGTTACTGGTTCGTCGTTGAGCAGGCCATTGCGACCTCGCAGGATGCACCATATCGGCAGCGAGTATATCAGGTACGACGTGTTGAAGAACGCATGATCGAGTCGCGAACCTTTGCGTGGAAGGATCCTGCACGCGTCATCGGGGCGTGGAAGGACACCACCCTTGTTGATGGACTCAACCCTTCGAATCTTGCTCTACACCGTGGTTGCGAAGTCTACATGCAGCTCGACGCTATTCACTTCTTCGGTTCAACGCATGGAACAGCCTGTGCAAGCGAGCTCAGTGGCGTATCGTACGTATCGTCCGAGATAAGGATTTATCGAGATAGAATCATATCGTGGGATCGTGGGTTTTCTTCGGACAACGCACAGGTGTCTGGAGCAACCAAGGGCGGATATGTCTTTCTCCGTCAAGAAGGTTGGTAGCGCCCGGCCCCCTTCCTAACTTTGCAGTTCGGTTTTCTTTCCGCAATAACAGTTGGCAACCATGGCATCGCAACAGTACGTGTTGATTCTCGGGGTATCCAGTGGATTTGGTCGCGCAGCCGCACGCGCACTCGCAGCGGATGGCTTTCACATCGCTGGTGTCCACCTTGATCGTGCAGCAGGTCTTCAGCAAGTTGAGGACCTCAAGGCAGAGTTGCATGGCATGGGCGTTCGTACACTGTTGTACAACATGAACGCGGCAGATCCTGATCGCCGCGCCGAAGTTATCGCAGGACTCAAGGATGAGTTCGCCAAGCATGAAGGGGCTTCACTTCGTATGATGCTTCATTCGCTTGCCTTCGGTACACTCAAGCCCTTTATCGCTGAACAGCCAAACGATGCCATCTCGCAGAGGAATCTTGATATGACGTTGGATGTGATGGCCAACTCGCTTATTTACTATACCCAGGATATCGTTCGCAATGGACTGATGGGCCACGGAGGCCGGATTATCGGTCTTACAAGTGCTGGCGCAACGCGAGTCCTGCCGATGTACGGCGCGGTTTCAGCCGCAAAGGCAGCAATGGAGTCGTACTGTCGTCAACTCGCGCTTGAACTTGCACCGTTCGGCATTACAGCGAATTCGATCCGAGCAGGTGTTACGCAAACGCCGGCGCTGTCGAAGATTCCGGGTAGTGACATCATCATGAACAACGCGCTCATGCGCAATCCTTACCACCGATTGACCACACCGGAAGATATTGCCAATGTGCTACGACTCCTGGCCAAGGACGAAGCACAATGGATCAATGGTGAAGTTCTCGGTGTTGACGGTGGCGAAGACGCAATCGACCTGACGTGGTACAAGCCGTAATGCGTTGCCGTAAGCGCTGTTAGAGGTACTCAAGTACGTCGTGGCGTGTAAGCACACCGGAGAGGCGTCCGAACTCCGACACAACAATCATCGGTGACGATTTCAGCATGCTTATTGCCGTTTGTACGTGTTCGTGTGCATCAACGATCTGTGCAGGTTGCTCCATGAAGTCTGCAACCGGACGTTCCAAGACGAGGCGATCTCCGATCACGGCAGACATCAGTTTTGATTCTCGCGCTGTTCCGACGAGAGCATCGCCGTCGACCACCGGAAGGTCGCTCACTTCGTATGAGCTCATCAGAGAAAGTGCTTCGTATACTGTTGCTGAACTCGGCAAGCTCACGAGTGACGGCAGTGTGCCGCGTGTGCGCTTGGCGGCGATCACGTCGCGGATCATCATGCGATCCTGTTCGAGCAAATTCTTTTCGGTGAGCCACTCATCGGAGTGATGCTTTGTGAGGTAGCGTTCGCCAGTGTCGCAGACAATGGCGACAACAACCGCGTCGGCTGGGAGGAGCTTGGCAACCTTCAGTGCAGCCGCGACGTTCATACCAGATGAGCCACCACAGAAGATGCCTTCTTGTCGTGCCAGGGCACGCGCCATCATGAACGCTTCTTTGTCGTTGATGTTGAGAAACTCATCGACGAGATGCACATCGAGATTCAATGGCACACGTTCTTGTCCGACACCCTCAACGAGGTAGGGAAGCGGCTCGATGATCCGGCCCGTCTCTTTAAAGGTCTTGAGGATCGATCCCACAGGATCGGCAGCAATCACTTTGAGGTGTGGATTCTTCGACTTGAGATAGCGCGCAGTACCGGTGATTGTACCACCGGTGCCAACACCTGCGATAAAGTGTGTGACAGTGCCGTCGGTGTCATTCCAGATTTCCGGACCCGTTGTGCATTCGTGAATCGCAGGGTTTGCAGGATTGTCATACTGATTCAGCATGATCGCGTTCGGAATTTCCTCACTAAGCCGCTTGGCAGTATTCCAGTAGTATTCCGGCGAGCTCATCTTCGCAGCGCCCGACACAATCAAGACATCAGCGCCGAGAGCCTTCAGGTAACGTACGCGTTCTTGTGATGCCTTGTCGGTCATCACAAACAGGCAGTTGTATCCTTTCAGTCGCGCCGCAAGTACGAGTCCGATACCCGTATTGCCACTGGTTGGCTCAATGATGAGAGCGCCTGGCTTGAGGCGACCATCGCGCTCTGCAGCTTCGATCATAGCAATGCCAATGCGATCCTTCACCGAACCACCAGGGTTCATGTTCTCGAGTTTCACGTACACTTGGGCTTCGATGCCCTGTGTTACATGGTTGAGTTTGACAAGGGGCGTCTTACCGATCAGCTGGAGGACACTTGCGTAGGTATTCATGAGAGCTGTTGTTCCAATTGTTGGCGTTCAAACATGGAAGTGTAGGTTCCGTTCTGTGTAAGGAGTTCGGCGTGCGAGCCCGCTTCGATAATACGACCGTTCTCGAGAACCACGATGTTCGTGCACTGTTGCACAGTCGACAGGCGGTGCGAAATGATGATCGTCGTGCGGTTCTTCATGATCTGTTCCAACTCACGCAACACGCGATCCTCGGTATCGGCATCAATCGCCGAGAGGGCGTCATCGAGGATGAGAATCTTCGGATCGGCGGCGATCGCTCGCGCGAGTGATGTACGTTGCTTCTGTCCACCTGAAAGTGTAACGCCGCGCTCGCCGACCACCGTATTGTATCCTTCAGACAGCTGTAGGATGTCCTGATGGAGCTGCGCACGCATTGCAGCTGCTACGACATCCTCATCGGTTGCCTCAGGGTTGCCGAAGCGAATGTTGTCGCGAATTGTCTCGGAGAACAGGAATGCCTCTTGTGGTACGATCGCGATAGACGAACGAAGGACGTGAAGGTCGATGTCGCGCACGTCGACGCCCTCGACAAGCAGGCGGCCAGCGCTTACGTCATAGAGTCGTGGGACAAGTCCAACGAGTGTTGACTTGCCACTTCCGACCGTGCCGACGATACCCAGACTTGTTCCTGCGGGAACTATAATGGAGATGTCGTCAAGCACTTGCGTCGTTCCATCGTAGGAACGTGACACGTGATCAAACATGAGGTTGCCTGTAATCGTCACATCCCGCGATGATGCAGGCGATGTAACGTCGGACGAAGCCTCATAGAGAGAGCCCAAGCGGCCCATCGATGCAGCGCCACGTTGGATCATGCTCGTAACCCATCCAATAGCGGCAATAGGCCACAGTAGCTGGTTGAGGTAGATGAAGAACTGTGTGAGTTCGCCAACCGTGAGCGTCTTCTGCATCACCTGATAACCGCCAACACTCAGCACGATGATGTAGCTGATATTGAACAGTACCGTCATGCCTGGCATCATCAGTGACTGAACGCGCGCCAGCTGTATGTTCTTCTCGTAATAGGTCTTGCTGAGTGCATCGAAGCGGGTTGCTTCAAAGGCTCCACGCACGTAGGCACGTATCACGCGAATGCCGGAGGCGGTCTCCTGTGCATGTGTAGTGATATTCTCGTACTCCTGCTGCACCACCTTGTACGTCGAATGGATCCGCTTACCAAGACGGTAGGTGAGCATTGCTACGAGTGGAACAGGGATGAGAATAGCAGCCGTAAGCAGGACGTCGAGGGACGTCATCCATGACAGAGCAAAGGCGAATGTGGTGATTGTGTTGGCCGTATACATGATGGCAGGGCCAATGAACTCGCGCACAGAGCCAATGTCATTGGAAAAATGTGCAAGTATCGATCCTGTTGACCGATCATTGAAGAAGCGCTGTGATTGATCCTTAACGGCCGCAACAACGTCGTTGCGGAGAGCTTCTTCGATATAGCGCGACATCACGATGATCGTGCGACGCGTAGCAAACATGAAGAAGCCGCTGCCGATTGTGAGTGCTAAGATCTTGACGATAAGCCATGAGACATCGTTCGACGTGAACGAGGCCGAACCAAGTGTATCAATCGTCGACCCGACGACGTACGGGATCGTCGTCGAGCAGATGTTCGATAGCGTGATACAGATCAGGCCAAGCACGACAAGCTTTGTGTGCTTGCGAACATAGGGGATCAGGCGGCGAAGCTCGCTTAGAGCACCACCGCTTGGTGAAGGAGCGGACATTAAGCGATTGTGACGTCCCGACAGAGATAGACATCCTGTATAGTATGCAGGAGCTCTACGCCTTCCTTCATCGGACGCTGGAATGCCTTCCGACCGCTTATTAGCCCCATCCCGCCGGCGCGCTTATTGATCACAGCAGTCGTGATCGCTTCTGCCATGTCGTTGGTTCCGGACGGACCGCCACTGTTGATCAGTCCGATGCGACCCATGTAGCAGTTCGCTACTTGATAGCGGCAGAGGTCAATCGGGTGGTTAGACGACAGTTCTGTGTACATGCGTTCGTCGAGCTTACCATAGCTCGAGCCGCCCATATTAAGAGCCTTGAATCCACCGTTGTTTTCCGGGAGCTTTTGCTTAATGATGTCAGCGCCAAGCGTAACACCGAGGTGGTTTGCCTGTCCGGTGAGATCTGCCGCAACGTGATAGTCGTTGTCAGCTTTGAACGCATTGTTGCGGATATAGCACCAGAGAATCGTTGCCATGCCTAGTTCGTGAGCGCGAGCAAACGCTTGGGCGATTTCAACGATCTGACGTGCACTCTCATTCGATCCGAAGTAGATGGTCGCACCAACCGCAGCGGCTCCCATGTCGGCAGCCTGTTCGACGGTACCGAAGAGAATCTGATCGAACGTGTTCGGGTAGGTGAGCAGTTCGTTGTGGTTAATTTTTACGACGAACGGAATCTTATGGGCATACCGGCGAGCCACATTGCCGAGCACGCCAAACGTAGACGCCACAGCATTGCATCCACCATCAATGGCAAGCTCAACGATGTTGGCAGGGTCGAAGTATGCTGGATTCTTCGCAAACGATGCGCCAGCACTGTGCTCAATTCCCTGATCGACCGGAAGGATCGAGACGTACCCGGTGCCAGCGAGACGTCCAGTGTTGTGTATCCACTCGAGGTTTCGAAGCACACGGTTATTGCGATCCGAACCGCCGAACAATGTAGCGACAGAATTCGAAGATGGAACGTGAATCATCGACGAGGGAATCGTCGTTGATGTATGCTGGAGATAGTACGCTGCCGTGTCGCCGAGAGCTTGGGTGATGCGATCGATCATGTCGGTATCTATGGAATGTGAATGCGCAAAGATACGGGCTTCTCTCCGACCATGTTCCCCGGAATGAGAAACGGCGCACCGCCCTGATGGACGACGCGCCGTTGATGAGTTGCCTGTGGAATGTTGCCGAACGTTGCTTACTTCACCACAGCGAACTGTGTGCTGCCCACAAACGGACCACTGATCATGCGCAGGAAGTATACGCCAGAAGCCAGTGACGATGTGTTTGCCTCGAACAGGTACGACCCTGATGGAGTAACACCACTCGTTGCTTCGATGACAATATTCCCCATAGCATCGAGAACTTGGAACGTCGTCGCCACTGTAATACCTGTTGTGTATGCAACGACCAGTTCGTCCCGAACCGGATTGGTACGTGGATTCATCAAGCCGAACTGCTGATTTCCAAACTTGACCAGGCGACCTGTCGTGAAGCAGACAAACTTCATCGTGACAGCTGTCCTATCGCCAGTCGTCACAAGGCAGGAGAGAGGGCTTGTGACCGTCATCGACATCGGCAGTGTTGAATCAGCATTGAGGTACGTGTTAAACGTCGGAGTCACGAATGCCCCTTGCGTCAATATGCCTGTAACAGACTGAGCGCGGATGGCAACCGATCCCACACCTGGTGTTGGTGTGAAGGTCCAACCAAGCATCTCTGGTTGTGTGAAGCCTGCGAACGACATTGCTTCGGCATCATGCGTGATCGTGATGTCGAACTGCGTTGGGGCAGCCCCAGCAAAGTTCGCAGCATTGTAACTCACACTGATTGGTGTCGACAATACCTGTCCAGCTTGCGCCTGAGCGATCGTGCCATAGCGGAAATCAACTGGTGTTGATACGCCATTTCCAGACATCGTAACGTTCAGTTTGAGATTCTGATCGTTTGCAAACGCATAGGAGGCCGAATACGCTTGAACAGCAGTCGGACGGAACGTGACCGTGATCACCTTTGTCTCGCCAGGAGCGACGGTAAATGCGGCTTTCTCACTCAGTTCAAATGCAGCTGCATCACCCGAACCAACGGCAGCTTGTGCGTTGAGTGCGAACTGACTTGGGTTGACGATCGCGAAGCTGTCGACGCGTGTTGCACACGTCAGGGTGTTGGCGAAGTTGATCGGCGGAATGCCTGATTGATCGAGACCAATACCCTTGACTTCTACGCATGTGTTCGCATACGGTGGCACTGGACCAGGACCTGGCTTACCGTCGTGCTCGATGCAGACGTTGATGGTGTTGTTGCCGACGACAGCTGGTGTGAACGAAACATTCAATTCAAGCGTGCCGCCAGGAGCAATTGTCTGCGGGAACGTTGGTGGTGTTCCAGTCAAGGCGAACACCGTCGTAGCGTTTTGGAACGCAACGGCGTTGATCGTAAGTGCAGCATCGGCGTCCGTATTGCGGAGAGTGACCTTGCCTTGTTCAGGCGACGTTGTGCTGATTGGCCACGCCTTGAAGGTGAAGCCTGTTGCTTCGAGCACTGGTTGGAAACCAACACCCTTGATCAGACCAACGAGCGGCGTGTTCTGTCCTTGCACTGTTGCTGTGACGGAAACACTATGTGCGCCGCGTGCCTGTGGTGTGTACGTCACAGGGATGCTGACCGACGCGCCGGGCGCAAGAACCTGTGGAGCTGGCAAGGTGATGCCACTGAAGTTTACATTCGTCGGATTACTGATGGTATATCCGGTGATGGATGCAGGATCCGTATTGAGATTTGTGATTGTAATGTTGCCGCTGACCGGCGTGAGCAGGCGAACGCGACCGAAGTCGATGCTGTCGATAGCGACGCGAGGCTCGACAATCTCAACGGTAATTGTTGACACAGCACTGCCACAGTCAGCTGGGAGTCCAAAATCTACAGTACATGTCTTAACGCCAGGTGTCGAAGCAGCGATACTCACATCGAGATCAAAGCAACCACCATTGGCGGCAAGGCTGAAGGCTCCCTGATTGCCAATAGTGATGTCTGGATCTGGCTTCGTAATCGTCACTCTTCCATTGAGAGCCAACGGCCCGGTGTTTTTCAAGATACACGTCACTGTGCGAGATGACGGCTGCCCCAATGGAACCTTCCCAAGAGCAATTGTCGACTGACTTTCCCATACACACGGAGCAAGACCAGTACCTTCCAGGACGATTTGTGAATTCGCATTGCAATTGCCCACGAGTTCTAGTACCGCTGTGCGCAATCCCGTACCCTTTGGTTCAAAGGCCAATTCAAGAGAGAGCGTGCGCCCAGTGTCGAGACGAATTGGGAAGGTCGTCGGCGAGATTACACGGAAGTCCCCTGCGTTCGTGCCGGCAATGTTGATACGTTGAATCGTTACCGGGAATGAGCCGCGATTCTGCACGACAGATGTCAGTGATACTGGTTCTTGTTGTCCCTGCGGTGTGCCCTTGAATGTCACCTTGTTTTGTGTAACAGTCAGCTGCGGTGCAAGCACGGAGATGTTGCTCTTCGATACATCATTTGATGCAGGTGATGCACCGTTCTTTGTTACGAACACGTCGGTCTGTCCGTTGTTCGGCAATGTGATCGGTGGCGGTGTGAAGGACTTTGGACCCGTGTAGGAGTCTGTAGCGTAGGTGAAGTTCAGAGCATCCTTGACAGTCTTTGCCTTGTACACCAGGCCACCAGCAGTCGGCGCAGCAGCATTTGCTGTCAAACGCGGATAACCACCCGCATCGTAAATCACATAGTAGTTGCGCCATGTTGTAGCTGCCGTTCCAGTATACGGCCCATTCCGCTCGATCGTTCCGCCGCGGCTGATGCCGACTTCGATGTACCTTTGGAAACGACCAACGACGATGATCTCCGGATTTCCGGAAGCGTCGTAGCGAATGCCGATATCTGAACAGTCTGATACTGAGCTCGATGTACCCGAACCCTTGCTGATATTTGTCCACTGCAGGGATCCATCGGGAGCGAACTTGTACACAAACATGTTGCGTGTATCGAGGGGGCCAGGTGACAATGGGAATCCACCGAAGCTCGCGGCCTGACTCGAGAAGTATCCAGCAACATAGACGTTACCGTCCTTGTCTGTGACAGCACCAATAACGCGCTCATCGTTGGACGCGCTACCGGTCAAAAGAACCGTATTGATGATGTTCCCGTCGGAGTCGAACTCTGTGAAGTACCCGTCAATGTTACCCGGCTGATTGTTGACAGTAGTTGTTCCAAACTTGGCAGGACCATCGAAGTAGCCTGTGGCAAACACCTTGAGACCATTCGGAGTAACTGCGACGGATGTTGCTGTCTCGGCACCTGCTCCGCCAAGCTGCTTTGCCCAGACGTACTGCGCAATAGGTGAGACACTCACGCGAATACGGTAGTTCACACCAGCGGCAGGCGGCAACCACTTGTAGGTGAGGCCTGTTGCTGCACTGGTGATATTCGTCCAATTCGTACCGCTATTGATAGAATATTCGATCGATACCTGTTGCGTAGGAAGAACGCCGGCCCACTTGATAACGACTGTATCACACGTCGAAAAGAGCTCTCCGCCGACAGGCGACTGCAGTATGATCACTCCCGTGCCACCGACCAGAGTCGCTGAAGGAGGACATGGCGTACCGGAAAACGCAAGCTGCGCCTGACGGAATGACTGCATGTTGCCCTGTGCGAACTCAACGCGGATAATGCGCTTACCATTCGGAGCGAGATTAAACGGCGCAAATGTTGCCTGATTGAGAGGGAAATTCCAGTCAATGACCTTGAAATAGGTTGAAGGGGAGACAACTGGTTCCGTAGTTACCGAGAACGGTGCGTTGAGTGCCGTGAGCGTGAGATTTGCGAACGACTTACCGTTGGGAGCTGGATCTCCGCAGAACAAGATTGGGTCGCTCACCTCAACCTTTGCCAGCGCACTTGCAGGAGCTTGGTACGGAATGGTTGCTGTTGGATTTGTTCCGCGCTTGAGCGTAATGCGGGCAACTCGGCTCAGCGCTTGTTCGGCACATGCATACGGTGATGTCCATGTGATCTGGCAGGTCTTGGTTACTTGTGTTTCGAGGGCAAGCAATGATAGGATATCGAGAAGTCGTGCTTCATTGGTGATGATCGACTTACCACCCGTTGCTCGAGCCAGCGCGTCGAGGGTCCAGTGCGTTGACTCTTCCTTAATCGTAATCGCGAAAAATCGAATGCCCTGTGCTTGCATTAGCTGTGAATTGTCATTCACGAACTTCGTCTCGTTCGGAATTCCGGGATTCGGCGTTCCGTCTGTGAGGAAGAATACAAACTTTGGGATGCTTGCCGGGCGACGCTTGAAGAGCTCGTAAATGTTGTTTCCGGATGATTCAAACGGCAGCACATAGTTCGTAACAGTCTGAATCTTGAGGTCCTTGAGCGAGTCAAGGATCGGCTGCTTGTTATCAACCCATTCATTAATGACCTCGTAGCTGCCAGCAAACGATACCAGCGACACACGAGTTTGACCCACGAATTTCAGCTGATTTACAAACGCGCGCACAGCGTCCTTCACAATATCCCAACGCTGGCGATTCGCACCTGGGACGACGTCACGCATCGAGTTCGATCGATCCAGAATGAAGATGATACTTGCCTCGGGATCCTTGCTCTGCTCGACACACGCGTGCTTGACAGTGGCTGTTAGATCCTGCGCACCCAGACCCTGGGGTGTTTCCACCACATTGAAGTCACGCTCATTTAGATCAGTGATCGGGTTGCCCGCAACATCAAGTGCGATGTAGTCGGCGACGATCTTTGGAAACGCTGAGGAGTTAATGCCGTAGATGTTGATTGTTTGCGCCTGCGCTGCAAACGATGCGACCGCAAAGGCAACAGCCAAGATGAAACGCATGCTGTGAGAACGCATGGTGGTTCCGTTGAATTGAGAGAAAAAAATCTTCATTGTTGGGAGCTCCGCACCGCTGTGGCTGGTTCGAGGAGCGTAATCTGTTTCTTTGTTGCATCGAGTTCAGCTTGGATGCCGATCGGCAGTGTGAGCTTACTCTTGACGTGCCCAAACGGAAGTCCGTAGATAGCCGGAACGCCAAGTGGCGCGATGCGCTCGTGAAACACTTGCTGGAGAGTAAACGACGGACCGCTGATCGAAACTCCCTTGGCTTCGCAGTTGCGGAAGTTCCCAAAGGCGATCGCCTTGCAGGTCTGAAGCTTGCCGGCCAACCAAAGCTGGGTTAGCATGCGGTCGATCCGGTAGGGCTCTTCGTTGATTTCTTCAAGAAACAGGATGGCGTCCCTTGTATCAATTTCGTATCGCGTGCCCAAGGTGCTCACCACCATCGCGAGGTTGCCACCCGTTAAGCGGCCTTGCGCCAGACCAGGTTGAAGTACGGTAAGGCGCTGATCTTGGAAAGCTTTTGGCGGCTGGGTTCGGAGAATCACGGATTCGAGTGATTGCACGGTGAACGAGTCAAAGCTGCTTGACGCCACGGGTCCGTGAAATGTGACAAGTCCGCTCATTTGGTTCACGGCAACCAGGAGTGCTGTGATGTCACTGAAGCCCATGATGACCTTCCCAGCCTGCCGAATGGCGGCGAAGTCAAGCAGGGGAAGAATACGCATCACGCCATATCCACCACGCGCGCAGACGACAGCGTCAACCGCTGGATCCTCGATAAACTCCATGAACTCGGCCGCGCGCTTTTCGTCGGGTGCCGACAAATACCCGGAGCGGCATGAGATGTTGCGGCCAAGTTTGGTTTTCACGCCCCATGCCGTGCACACCGAGACGAAGTCCCTAATCTCTGAGGAGAAGGCCGCACTGGCTGGTGCCACGATTCCGATTGTGGATCCCGGACCAATTCCACGTGGCAGGATCCGCGCACGCTTGGATACCGAACTGGTATCGGTATCGGACGTTCCACCTGCGCGCAACAGCTGTTGTGCGGCAGGTACGGTAGCCAGTGTTTGTAGAAATCGGCGTCGCAACATGATTGTATGGGTATAGTTCACCCCTACCATGGGGAATGGCTTACAAAGGTACGACTTTTTACAGCGTCCTTGCGAGGGTAAACGGTGGCAGTTACACATGAATAACCCGCCGAATTCTATAGTGTTACATCGATTCGCCGTATATTGCGCGCTCGGAAAGGTGCAAGAGTGGTTGAATTGGCACGCCTGGAAAGCGTGTGTACCGGTAACGGTACCGCGGGTTCGAATCCCGCCCTTTCCGCAGCACGACTTTAGAGGGAGCCACGCGCTCGTAGGATGAGAGATCTATGATCGATACTCCGCAGCATGCGGCGGAATCCTCCGCTGAGGACGAGGCTGTTATCCGCGATGTTCTCGCGGGTTCGACCAACGCCTTCGCGAAGCTCGAGCGCAAGTACCGTCGAATCGTGGCATTTCTCGTCCGAAAAATGGTGTCGAACGCCGACGATATCGATGATTTGGTGCAGGATACGTTTGTCCGTGCGTTTCAGGCTCTGCCAAGCTTTCAGTTCGAGTATCCGTTCTCACGCTGGCTCTACAAGATTGCGTCAAACCGTTGTATTGATTATCTGCGACGTCGCAGGTTCTCGATGGTGTCGCTCGATCAGCCCCTTACTGGTAAGGACGGATCTGATTATATCTGGGAGCCACGCGATGGAGGATTAACCCCAGAGGGGGTAGTCCTCTCGATCGAGCGGGCCCGGATGATACGGGAGGCTTTGGCATCCATGCCTGAGAAGTATCAGGACGTTATTCGGATGCGGCACGACGAAGAGCTTGAATACCAGGAGATTGCTGATCGCCTCGGACAGCCGCTTGGTACGGTGAAGGCAAATCTTTTTCGGGCGCGAAAGCGTCTGGTTGTGCTGCTTCGACGGCATGGCAGGCACTTCGAAGAGTACATGAGCGATGGAGGAGCGGATGACGACTGAACGTAAGCCGCTCTGGCCCTTGATTCTTATGATCGCACTAGGTGTAGTGGTGCTGGTTGCAATAACGTCGTTTGGGTGGCGATTTGTCAACCCACCGGTGAGCCCGCTGACAAACGAAGACGACCCGCGGAGTGTGATTCAAGTAGAAGTCGTCAATGCCTCGGGTCGACCGGGTGCAGGACGTCTTGTGATGGAGTTCCTTCGCGATCGTGGATTTGATGTGGTCGAGATTGGCAACGATACATCCCGTCCACGTCAGACATCGATTATCGATCGCGTGGGTGATCGAACATCAGCCCGGAAAGTCGCGCAGACCCTAGGAGTAGCCGATTCATGCATTACAACTGATCTCGACTCAATGCGATTTCTTCAGACGTCGATTATCATCGGCGCTGATCTTGACAACCTTGAACCGTTTACTGATTGATCCATAAAGGATGTTTCATTGGCAACTTCTAAACCACGTACCGTAAAGGGGCGAGCAGTGCTTTGCGCACGTCTCGCACAAGAAAAGCTCGCGCACGATATCCTCGTGCTCGACCTCGGTGATATTGAGGCGGCACCAGCAGAGTATTTCATGATTGCATCGGTTGATTCGGATGCGCAACTGCGCGCAGCAGCCGACAGCATCGAAGATGCGATGCGCTCGCTTGGCCTCGGATCGCCTCGGTCAGAAGGTCGCGGTACGTCGACATGGGTCATACTCGACTATTTCGATATCGTCGTCCATTTGATGCTGACCACAACGCGTGAATTCTATAAGCTTGAACGCCTCTGGGGCGACGCAAAGGCCTATACGCTGACGGAAAAAGGCACGGCAAAGGCAACGACAATTCCGAAAAAAGGGACGACAGAAAAATGATGATGCAGCAGTATATCGCGCCACATGTTAACCGGGCGCTTGAATACCTTGGCGTGCAACTTAGCGGCGAGGTAGTTTTTGGAGTTCCACGCCAAGAAGGTCATGGGCATCTCTCGACGAATGTCGCGATGATGTATGCAAAGGCTCTTGGTAAGCAACCGCGTGCCTTTGCACAGGAACTCGTCGATGCGCTCGGTACGGTGCCGATGGTGGCTACAATAGAGATTGCCGGACCTGGCTTCATCAACATTACGTTCGACAATAGCGTGTATCACGCAATGCTGCGTGATCTGGATGTGATCGGCGATAACATCGGTCGGTCAACAGTGGGCGCGAACAGGACTGTCAACGTTGAATATGTGAGTGCTAATCCAACAGGCCCTCTGCATGCAGGTCACGGACGTAATTGTGCCGTGGGCGATACGATTGCCAACTTGTTCGCTTGGACTGGCTACGCAGTAACACGCGAGTACTATTTCAACAACGCGGGCAATCAGATGTCGAAGCTCGCCGAGAGCATCTATGCGCGTGTTCAGCATCGTCTCGGCGTCGAGGACTATCCATTCCCTGAAGATGGCTACCACGGCGAGTATATCCACGAAATCGCAGCGGACATTGCACTGAACCATCGCGCGTCTGTCGTGGATGTTTCCGATGATACTGCGCGCGAATTCTGCAAAAAACAGGGTGAGCGTTGGTGCTTTGCTTCGATACAACGAACACTCGCAGCTCTTAATATCCGACACGATGTGTTGTTCAATGAGGACTCATTGTATCATGATGGCAAGGTCGCAGCAACGATCGCGGATCTTCGCCAGAGGGGGCTGGTGTACGAACAAGACGGTGCCACATGGTTCGCACTTACGCAGCTCGGACAGCAGCAGGATAAGGTGATTGTGAAGTCGACTGGCGAACCAACGTATCGTCTGCCTGATATCGCATATCACCGCGACAAGCTTCAGCGTGGTTTTGATATTGTCGTCGACATCTTCGGTGCTGATCATATCGCAACTGTCCCTGACGTACTTGCCGGTGTGCGAGCTCTTGGATTCGATACGAACAACGTAAAAGCCGTAATACATCAGATGGTGACGTTTGTTGAGAACGGCGAAGTCGTCAAGTTCTCCAAACGCAGCGGTAAGTCCTTTACACTCGATGAGCTCATTGATGACGTAGGTGCGGATGTCGTTCGCTTCTTCTTCGTCATGCGTGCCGTAGGAACGCATCTCGAGTTCGACCTCGGCCTTGCTAAGGACGAGGGCGACAAGAACCCTGTGTTCTATCTCCAGTATGCTCATGCACGCATCTGTTCGATCCTTCGTAAGGCGGCGGAACGTGATGTACAGGTTAATCATGCTGCGGATCTCAGTGTGCTTACGCACCCGCGTGAGATTGAGTTGATAGGCTTGATCTCCCGCATGCAAGCGGTGATTGAGCGTGCCTGCGAGGCTCTTGAGCCACACACAGTGGCCGAATACCTCCGTGAGCTGGCAGCTTCGTATCACAACTTCTATCATGATTGCCGCATTCTTGGCTCCGAGCAACACATCGAAGCCGCGCGTCTTGTACTTGCCGACGTTACACGTCGTGCAATGCGAAACGGCTTGTTACTCCTTGGTGTTGCGACACCGGAAACAATGTGAAGTAACGCTTCCATGGTGCGCGACTACTATTACGAGTTGAGTGATCGAGGTGTGCTTACGCTTGAAGGCGTAGTGCAAGACGATCCATGGTTTTCTGATTTTTTCTTTCGTCGTCTTGCATCAACAGCAAATCCAGAGTATCCGGAATATCCCTACGTGTGTCGATGTGGTGACGAGATGAACTATCTCCGTCCCGCCGATACCCCGATCGTCTACACGGGTCTTGATGATTCGCGCTTGTCGTATGGAGCATCATTACGTATACCGTTTGCGCCTGATCGTCTGGTGTACTCGCACGATGGTGTGTTGTACCACTGGGCGCCTGTCGGCGACGTGGGCCGTATCGTGCCGCATGTGGCAACAGAGATTGCCGAACGCATCGTATCGTGGGGTCCGTACTACGCATACGTTGGTGATGATGGACGCGAGATGATTCCGGTTATGCCACGTATCTCAGATCGCGGGATTTCTGTTCTGCGTCCGCGACGTGATAACTCATGTATCGGATGCGGTCAGGCCAATCCGTTCTCGTTGCGATTGTCGTTTGTAGTTGATCACACTGATGCATCGGTATCGACGTGGATTCGGCCCGATGTTCGGTTTCAGGGAGCACTGGAGACAACGCATGGCGGAATGATTTCGTTGCTCCTCGACGAGGCTATGGGCAAGGCACTCAGCGCACATGGTATCAAGGGGCCAACAGCACATCTTAGTGTTACCTTCCGCCGTCCGATGATGCTCGGAGAAGAGTACTGCATCAGGGCATGGATCCGCGAGCAACAAGGACGTAAGAAGTTCGTCAACGCTGAAGTGCGCGCATGGAACAATCCGGACATTGTGATTGCCACTGCCGACGCACTCTTCATTGAACGAGCCCCCACGCCCCCTGCATGAATCAACAGCCGAGTATTATGGTCTTCAGTATCGTCATCGGACTCGTGACGATGCTGGTAGATGTCTACGTCCTGCATGCATGGATGCGCCACGTACGATCGCGTGCACTCTCGCCATGGTGGCATCGCATATCATGGATCATTGCAGCGATCATTGGTGTGGTGTACTGGTATGTTGTGTATCGCCGTCACTTCTTCCGACTCGATGGACTTGACGTTACGCTGTTTGGGATCACAGCGTTCTGGTATCTACCGAAGATGGCCATTCTTCCAGTTCTGATAGTTCGCGATGCACTGCGCGGGATACGATGGCTCGTTACGCGACGAACATCAACAGCGGCAGCGATAGCGCCAAGTGTTGAAGCGCCCTCGACATCGCGTCGGGCGTTCCTCGGTACAACGACATGGTCGCTGGCAACGATTCCGTACGTTATGGTGGGCCGAGGTATGTGGAGAACTATCTATGATTTCGAAACAACAAGTATCCCGGTGCGTATCTCACGTTTGCCAAAGGCATTCGATGGTTTTCGGATCGTTCAGCTATCTGACGTGCATGCTGGATCGTTCCCCGATCATCGTCCGTTTGAAGAAGTGCGGCGCATCGTTAACATGCTCAAGCCGGACATGGTGGTGGTGACGGGCGACTGGGTGAACATGCAGCCGCAGGAGTTGGCAGTGATTGCACGGGAGGTTCCGAAGCTGCGGGCGGAGTTTGGCGTGCGAGCCGTTCTTGGAAATCACGACCACTATCATTCACCTGAAGAACATCATCGCTTAATCACAAGTGTTCGTGGTCTTGATGTAGACCTGTTGATTAACGAGCATCGCCGTATTGCGCTTGGTAACGATGCGTTCATTCTGGCTGGCACAGATAACACTGGGTTTAGGCAGAACTTTGCGCGGCTCGACAACGCTCTCGATGGCGTAGTTGGTGACGAAGCGACGATTCTGCTTGCGCATGATCCATCCTTCTGGGATATGCAGGTTGTTGGCAAGAAGCCTATCGATCTCATGTTGTCGGGGCATACACATGGTGGTCAGTTTGGTGTGAAACTCATGGGGATCGAATGGAGTCCGGCGCAGTATGTCTACAAGCAATGGTCTGGATTGTACCAAACAGGCGAGCAGCAGCTCTATGTCAATCGTGGCATCGGAACGGTCGGTCCTCCAATCCGCATCGGTATTCGTCCGGAAATCACGCACTTCACGTTGCAATCTGCAGGAGCTTTTGACCATCTTGCATAATTCTGTTTCACGAGGATTTTCATGCGCATCGTCATCAGCAGTATCATTGCAGCGCTTTTCTGCGTACACGCCGTTGCAGCACAAGGCCTGATCGAATTTGGTATTAAGGCTGGCACAAATCACACCTCGCCGGGAGGTCTGCCCAGCAGTGTTCAGGGAACATCAGGCCTAGGCTATCAGGTTGGGGGCTCACTCCAGGTTGGTCTCTTTGATGTCGTTGCGCTTGTGGGTGAACTCACGTTTGACCGCCGCACGTTTCATCTCCATAGCGCAGCGACAGGAATCGATGTAACAACATCATCGATCAATGTGCCGATTCTGTTGCGCATTGGACTGCCACTGAAACTGATGCTCGAACTAGGTCCGCAATACACGCATTTCATTTCGACGAACAATGCCACTACCTCAGACGGCGAAGGCTTTGCTGTTATCGGTGCTGTGTGGAAACCCTTCGATCTGCATATCGGCGTCCGGTATATGCGTGGCGTAACGTCGATCTCGACCGGACTTGACAATGACATTACCAACAGCGTGACGCAGGTCTACCTCTGTTACGTCCTGTAGGGTGCAGATCTAGCGTGGTGTTGCCAGGTACGTCTGCGCTGATGCAACAAGTAAGCTTGTGCCGACAACCATGGCTTCCTCTGCCGGTGCGAATGCTGCGTTGTGCAGACCTGGCATAGCATCCATGTTCAGCGGACGTCCACCAAGCATCCAGAAACACACGGGCATCAGCTGAGAGTAGAACGCAAAATCTTCAGCCCACATCTTTGGCTCGAAGTCGTCGATAGCCGAGGGATCAACAACTGATTGCGCTACCGTTCGTGCAAACGAAACGGCGTGTTCATCATTGATGAGCGGCGGGTAGCCCTTCACGATGTTGAGTTTCCCTTCGCATTCATACAGCGCACAGTACGCGCGTGTTTGCTCCTCGAGCCATGTCCATGCAAACTCACGCCACTCGTTGTTGAATGCACGAAGCGTGCCCTTGAGCTCCACTACGTCTGGGATGATGTTGGTAGCAGACCCACCGTGAATGCTTGTAATCGTCAACACGCCGGGGTGCAACGGATTGCGGCGCGATGTGATGAGGGAACGTAGATGATGCACGAGCCCAGTGGCTGCAAGCAGAGGATCTTTACCCTTGTGCGGTTGCGCTGCGTGCGCTCCAAACCCTTGAATCGTCCAGTAAAGTTCGTCGGCAGAGGCCAGAGCCGGCCCCGCAACGAACTGCAGTGTGCCTGCCGGAGCGTCGGGATAGATGTGCTGTCCGAACATGATTTCCGGACGAGGATTCTCCAACGCGCCATCGGCAATCATGAGCGATGCGCCGCCGGGCGAAAGCTCCTCACCTGGCTGGAAGATGAGCTTGACAACACCATCAAGATCGGATTCTCGTTCTTTCAGAATGCGTGCTGCACCAAGTAACATCGTTGTGTGCGTGTCATGTCCGCATGCATGCATTACACCAGGGCGCTCAGAAGCATAGGGCAGACCCGTCTCCTCGTGAATCGGAAGTGCATCAATGTCGGCACGAAGAGCAACGCACCGATCTCCTGTACCGATATGCGCAACGATCCCGGTCGATGCCATACGGGTGTGCGAGATACCCATCGACGTGAGCTGCTCGGAGATGAAATTTGATGTCTCGACTTCCGCAAACGAGAGTTCAGGGAAGCGGTGTAGATGGCGACGAAGTTCCACAAGTTCAGGAAACAACATCTGGACACGTTCACGTATTGTCATACAAAGCGTCTCCGCGCAAAGTGCACGCTGTTAGGAGTGCGTTCGAGTGATGAAGAACAACGGTGAGAAGTCGCTGCGAAGGTGGAATCACGACAACGTGATCACTGCAACGTCCACTGCGCCACCATGCAATGCAAGCGCTGATAGCGCCGGTGCCGCACGCTCCCGTTACGGCTTCGACACCACGTTCAAAGGTAGCAATTCGAAGCACGTCGGGCGCTTCGGACTCAACCATCGATACGTTAGCGCCACGTGGGAATGCTGCGTGATGTCGCAAAAATGCGACAACCGGACGTAGGGCGTCGCGTGGACCGTCGATGACGACATGATCGCTGTTGACATTAACGTAGTACACAGGGATGTCGACGTTCTCAAGGTCTCCGATGGTGAAGAGTCTCTCGTCAAGGGGCGGCGGGAACGTAATCGATACCGTGTGATCATCGTGACTTACCGCATTGTAGCTCACCCCGTTCAGAAGCAAGGCGATATCCACGCCACGATGTGCACCATGATCACATGCATACCGCACACTGCAACGAGCGCCATTGCCACACATCATGCCATACGATCCGTCGGGATTGTAGAAGTCAGCAGTGACGGTTCGCTCTGCGATGCTTCGTAGAATCAGAACGCCTTCAATCGCCGCGCCATCAAGACGCGGATGTTGTTCAATGATCGAGCGGACTGCTCCAGGCGGAAGCGTGGCTATCTCGTCGCGTCCGTCGGCGACAAGAAACGTATTGCCCGCACCGCTCATATGGACGAAGTCATGCATGCGATTGGCTGATCACACGTTCCAGCTGCTGATGAATACGTCCGTTTGTTGCCAGAATACTATCGCGACCCACGCGAAACGGACGATTCCCGTAATGCGTTACGGCGCCTCCAGCCTCGTGCACCATCAATGCCCCGGCGGCCATGTCCCATGGCTGCAATTCAGCCTCCCAGTACCCATCAAAACGACCAGCAGCTACATAGGCCAGATCAAGCGCAGCGCTTCCGAGACGTCGCACGGGAATGCCAAGCGAGAGCATCGATCCAAACGTGTCGATGCACTTCCGAGGGTTCTCATGTACGTTATACGGAAACCCTGTCACGAGGATGGCATCGTCAAGCAACGTTGTGCGCGACACGTGCAGTGGCTCTCCGTTGAGAAACGCGCCACCACCTGCGGTTGCCGTAAAGGTCTCTTGGAGCAGGGGATGATGAATAACACCCGCGCATACAGCACCGTCAATCACGGCCGCAATGGACACACAAAAGATCGGAATCCCATGCGCAAAGTTTACCGTGCCGTCGAGCGGATCAATCACCCAAGTGATCTCTCCTGATCCAGCATGCGCACCGCTCTCTTCCGTGAGGATTGCTGCCGTTGGCGTATAGGACTGGAGTACGCTGATAATGCAGTTCTCGCTTGCCAGATCATACTCGGTAACAAGATTGTGCCGTCCCTCCTTCGATGCAATGTCGAAGGACGTACCAAACCCTTGTTCAAGGATACGACCAGCTTCTGTGGCAGCGTTGATCGCTGCTTCAAGGAGTACATCAAGCGTCATGCGACTATCCCAAGAAGGTGTTTGCTTCCGACCGGATCGCAGTCGCAAGTGCGTAGAGGCGCTGATTGCCAGATGCTTCCGCGATCGGAACGTACCGCTCGAGTGTATTGGTGATGTACACCAGAGGATTCCTCTTCACATTGAACGACAGACAACGAATGTTATCGAGGCGCGCGGCAAGTTTGACAATCACACAGTCGGCGCTTGCAGTGGCCAGACGGGCCACGTGAGCAAGATCAACGCCATCCGGGTCGATACGTGCCTGTGTGAGGTCTTTGGTAAGCATCTCGACGACGTAGGCGACATACGACCCAAAGTTGTAGTCGATGATTCCCTTGGTGATCGTCTTCGAATCTTCAAGTACGTCGTGAAGAAAGGCAGCGATGATCAAATCCGTGTCGTATGCACCAAGTTCGTCCATGAGGATGAGAACCGTGCGAGCGCTGTGGTCAAAGAACGGTGTACCGTCGTTACGCACCTGTTGTGCGTGGACGCTCCGCGCCATCTCATAGGCGTCGAGCACCTTCGACATGGTAATCGAATCTCCATGCATCAAGAGACGCTCTTCGAGATCCTCAAACGAGAGCGTTCGCGTATTGTACGGCTGATGAGATGGGTCGTGATGGTGTTCCATACGTGTCCGGCACCTATCGCTTTGCTCGAGGTGATTTCGCGCTTGTCGATGTTGTCATCAATTCACGTGCCCCCGATAGTGACGTATCCGTGATATGCTCGCCACTGAGCAGTTTTGCTACCTCGACCAAGGCTTGCTCGGAGTCGAGTGTTTGCGCATGGACAGTCGTCTGACCATCGGTTTCGGTTTTTGTAACCTGGACGAAGTGATTAGCTAGTGATGCAATCTGCGCAAGGTGCGTAATGCAGAGAATCTGGTGTGATGCGGCAAGCGTTTTCATGACTTCGCCCACAGTTCGTGCGACACGTCCGCTGATACCGGTATCAATCTCGTCAAACACCATTGTACCGTGTGATGCTTGCTGGGCTAGAGCACGCTTGAGTGCCAGCATAACACGCGAGAGTTCACCACCCGAGGCAACTTTTCCAAGTCCACGAGGGGGCTCACCCGCATTACTTGAGAAGACGAATTCGACGGTATCGCTGCCGTGTGTACTTAAATCGGTTGGTGTGATCGTGACGTTAAACACGGCCGATGGCATACCCATCGTCACCAGTACGTCTGCAACGGCCGTGGAGAGCGGAACACTCTGACTGACCCGCAGAGCATGAAGGACTGACGCTTGGTGTTCGGCAGATTTCTGAGCGTCGCGTCGTGCCTGTTCAGCTGCCTGGAGTGTGTCATCGACTGAGTCGAGCTGCAGGAGTTCCGTCTGTGCCGCATCCAGTTTTTGGCAAGCAACAGCAAGCGAGCCGTACGTTCGAATGAGACGCTGGAGAAGCAGTTGACGTTGGCGTAGGGATTCAAGACGCTCTGGCGAGAAGTCTTCGCCATCAGCTAGCTGTCCGACACTGGCGGCAGATTCTTTGCACGACACACGCGCACTCTCAAGGTCGTACACGGTCCCTTCAAGATCAGGCTGAAACGGTACAAGATGCCGCAGTGCCGAAAGCGCACTCTGAATGGCATCGTACGCGGAGGTATCTCCTGCATAGAGCGCGTCGCGAACGGTGCGAGCAAATCCTACGACCTGCTCTTGCGACTCCGCACGACGGAGATCTGCTGCGATCAGTTCGTCTTCGCCCAGTTGCGGTGCAATCTGCGAGATTTCATCGATGATGAACGCAAGTCGAGCACGCTCGGCATCTGCTGTGCGAGCACGCTCTTGGAGATGTGCTAGCTCTGCAGTGCAATGGCGAAGGTCAATCCAGCGATCTCGCATCCGAAGGCGATCGTCATCGGAGAGGGCGGCCATATCGAGGATCGTCCGATGCGTTGCCGCATCGAGCAATCCATGCGTATCGTGCTGTCCATGAAAATCAATCAACTCGATAGCTATCTCACGGACAACATTGGCCTGTGTTGGTGTGTCGTTGACGAAGCAGCGTGACGTACCTGAAGCAGTCAGCTCTCTGCGGAGAATGATGTCGTCGGCCTCCCAATCGAGTTCGTAGCTCGCAATACATCCGCGTGCTGGATGGGTAGGAGCCACGTGAAACACCGCTTCGATAACGGCTTTCTTTGCTCCGGTGCGGAGAGAATCCGAAGCGAGTCGCTCTCCGAGGGCTGCTGCGAGAGCGTCGATGATTATCGACTTGCCAGCACCAGTCTCGCCAAGTAGCACAGTCATCCCACCATCGATTGTGAGATCGATTGATTCAATGAGGGCGAAGTTGGAGATATGCAGACGTCGCAGCATGATGAGCAGACGCGAATTACAGTCGGGTTAGGCGTGTTTGAAACAGCTTGTATGCGCCGTAGGTAACACCAACGAACAAGACGAGGGCGACCGCGAAATGAATCTCCTGGCCGACGACAACAAGGCTGATGGTGATAACATAGGTCGCTACGATGAGGATCAAGATCCAGAGAGCTGCCATAGTTGTTAGGATTGTGAAAGAGTAGGTCCCGCAATCACGGAGAACTGACCGTAACGCGAATTGAACAGTGGCAATTTATCGGAGGGAACACGCACAGACAAGCGTATTGCGTTATCACCATCATGGCGATGAAGCACTTCGAGGTCTTCGTACATTTTACTCACGATGCGCATCTCCTGATACGGGATTTCAAGGACTCGGAGGATGGCAGATTCGTCGTAGGCCTCCTGCATCCGCTGGAGCAGGCGTAACATGTTGAGTCCGCGTTCAGCAGACACAAAGACACAGTTCGGAAACTCCGCCTCGGCATCGTTAAGCAAGAACCGATCCGTTACGAGGTCGATCTTGTTAAACACAATGATCTGAGACGTTTCCTGTGCTCCGAGGGCGTCGAGCGTCTCCTCAACAACCCGAATGTGATCACGGAAATGCGGATTAGCGATATCAACCACATGGAGAAGGACATCAGCCTCGAGTGTTTCGGATAATGTCGACTGGAACGATGCGACAAGCTGCGGAGGGAGCTTTCGGATGAAACCCACAGTATCGGAAATGAGTGTACGTTGGCCCGAGGGCAAGTCCAAACTGCGGACCGTTGTATCGAGCGTTGCAAACAATCGATCTTCAATAAAGACATCGGCCTGGGTGAGCTGACGCATCAATGAAGACTTCCCAGCATTGGTATATCCAACCAGAGCATAGCGCGGTAGGCCCTCACGCCCCTTGCGTTGGACTAGTCGCTGCGCGTCGATATCGCGAAGCTTCTCGCGCAAGCGCTGCATGCGCGTGCGGTACATCCTTCGGTCGGTTTCGATTTGTGTTTCGCCCGGCCCCTTTGTTCCGATACCACCAAACTGCTTTGATAGGTGTGTCCACATGCGTGTGAGACGGGGGAGGAGGTATTCAAGCTGCGCGAGTTCGACCTGCGTGCGGGCTTCGACCGAACGCGCATGTGATGCGAAAATATCGAGGATGACACCACTGCGATCGAGAACCTTCACACTGAGCTCTTTTTCGAGGTTCCGGACTTGCGCCGGTGACAGCTCGTCGTCGAACACGACCATGTCGGCGGGCTTCAGATCAAGGAGTTCTTTTAGCTCCTGCACCTTTCCCTTGCCGAACGCAGTGGAGATATCCGGCCGTTCACGCTCTTGGGTGATGCGACCGACAACGTTCGCTCCAGCGGTATCGAGGAGGAGCACTAACTCATCGAGATGCTCACGCACGACCTCGGGATCGGCGCCCTTTTTCACCACAGCTGCGATAAAAGCCCGTTCTCTCGGGCGTAGTCCTACATCGTGCACATGTCCTCAACAGGAATTACTCATTGCAAATGTACGACCGGCAGATCAGCTCGCGATGTAGATTTGTGGTTCATGCGACTCTTCCTCCTTAGCTGTGCAATCCTTACGTGGAGTCTTGCCGTCGGCACGGCTCAAGAACGCGACGGTCCTGCGCTACCCATTATCCTCGAACACGCCGACTCGATCGTCGGTTCGGGACCTATTGAATCGGGAACCCGTGAGTTCTTAGGACATGTGCGCTTTTCGCAGGGAAATGTGACGGTGGAATGTGATCGTGCAATCCACAATGTGTCGGCCAACTCCGTTGATCTTTACACGAACGTGAACGTTACGCAGGGTGGATTACATCTTAAAGCCCCCTTGGTAACCTACAATGGAAATACCAACATTGCCGTAGCATCTCGTGGTGTTGTTGTCCGTGATAAGGGTGCAACGATTCAAGCACGGAGCGCTTCGTATTCCACGGTTTCGCACATCGTGGTGTTTCGCGATAGTGTTGTTGCGCGAGACTCTACCCGATTGTGGGCCGATACGCTGGTGTATGATCGTGATGAGGATACAACCTCGGCTCGTGGTTCAGTGGTGATCATCGATACGGCAGAGCGTCTTGTGACGAGAAGTTCATACGCGTTTCGCAACCCATCGGAGCAGTACCTTCGACTCCGCGGGGATGCGCAGGTATGGCAGTGGTCCGCCCCAACGGCCACCGAATCGTCTGATACGCTGTATCTCAGTGCTGACGAGATTGTCTCGATGCAAACCGGCGTTGCGACGATCTATCAAGCGCGGTGGCACGTCGTGATGACACGGGCCAGCGTCGCCGCCCGGTGTGACTCACTCGTAGCTGATCGTGCAGCGGGCCGCAGTGAGCTATACGGAACCCCCGTTGTGTGGGCGGATTCAATGCAGCTTCACGCAGATACAATCATTGCTTACGGCGAGGAAGACGCCCTGACGTCGGTTGTGGGTCGTGGTTGGGCAATTCTCGTTGCACAGACCGACTCGCTCCGGCCGGACCGTATGGATCAGATCGCAGGTCAACGCGTGACGCTCTCGATCGAGCACGACACGCTCCGGAGCCTTGAGGCGCTGGGCGACGCGCAGAGTATCACCTTCCGTGCCGAAGATCAACGTCCGGAAGGACTGGCGAAGGTTGCGTCGGACACCATACGCGTGCTCTTTGAGAAGGGACAGCTTACCGATGTGGTCTGGCTTGGCGGCGTTGAAGGTGAGCATCATCCAGAGCCCGTCGTCGCTGGACGAGAAGACACATACCGCTTGCCGCAGTTTCGCTGGCGTATGGATCGGCCGAAGGCAAACGCTCTTCCAACTGCTCCGGCATTTCGTCAGCTGAAGTAACCTAATTTTACCGCGTAGGGTCTTTCTAGTTCCACTAGCGGTATCCGGATATGAGGTTTCGACACATTAGCGCGATCCTCTTCGCACTTGCTTTCATCGCTGCTCACGTTGCGGCGCAGGTTGAGCGCGTGCTTCCCCGACGTGGTGGGTCGTCGCTTGAAGGGACATCGTTCGTTGTGGGCTTCATGGCCAACGAGATTCTCGAAGTCGGTGAAGATCCTCGCGTCCAGATATTCATCTCGTCACAGTTTGACGCCACAGTTACCATAAGCTCGCCTCTGTCGAGTCCGTACACCTATGTGATCCCAGCAAACACAGTTCGTGTGTTGAGTATGAATTCCATGCACGTGGTAAATACGTCTGAACAGATTGCACCCAAGGCGATTCTCGTTGAATCTGATGTACCAATCGTGGTGTACGCTCTTAACTCACTTGCATTGTCAACGGATTCCTACACAGCCATCCCCACCAAGCATTGCGGTACAGACTACTTAACAGTGAATCGACCGACAGACTGGTATAGGCCGGGAAGGACCATGAATCCGCTCGATCGGGCACCTCGTGTTGGTGAGTTTATGGTGATGGCAACAGAGGATGGAACCGACGTTGTTATCGAACCTCGTACCCGCACGCGTGGGGGCCGCTCGGCAGGCCAGCAGTTCTCTGTGCGGCTAAACAGGGGCGACTGTTATCTCGTCCAGGCACAAGCCACACGTCACGGAGGTGATGATCTGACGGGTTCGTCGATCAGCTCAAACCTTCCCATCGCGGTGATTTCGGGTCACATGCGCTCGAGTGTTCCAACGGACTCCGCACTCAGCAAAGATCATCTCGTCGAGCAGCTACCGCCTGTGGCAAAATG
>CAMCXP010000013.1 GCA_945883395.1 Melioribacter roseus P3M-2 | reverse complement strand
AGTTCACACAAGAGCGAAAGATTCCTATGGGTGCAGACGCGGTGAGTCAGATCGCACGTGAGGGTCGCCCTGAGATCATCACACAGATCAGCTCAACGGCTGAGCTGGATCTCCTCCCGTACTATGTGAAGCCAGCGCAGACAATATCATTCATCGGTGTACCGGTGTATTACGGTGGCAACGTTGTTGGCATTCTCTGTGCAGATTCGAAGATCGAAGATGCGTACTCCGATATCACGGTTGGTTTCTTCGGACAGTTTACGAAGCTGATTTCGGGCTTGGTCTCGTCGTACACAACGCGTTACGATCTGATGCAGGCGTCAAGCGTCGTTGAAGCAACACGTCAGTTCCGCGAGCACATGGGTGGCACACCGACGAACGGACAGCAGATTATCCGCGCGCTGTTTGCAACGCTGATCCAGCACATGGACATCAGCCGCATTGGCGTGGTCACGTTCAATCGTGACGTTGGCGCATGGACACTTACGGATGCACGCTCCGCCCTAGATGACGGATATCGTCAGAACGTAGGCACGGCGGTTGATCTAACCACCACAGCTATCGGCGAAGCTATTCAGAATGCAACTGCAGTAGTGCGGTCGGCCGACGATGAAGGACTTCGTGTATTGGCAAATGAGCCGTCACTTGAGGTCGGCCAATTCGCTGCCGTTCCGCTTTCGACAGCATCGGAATCGTACGGTGCACTCTTCATTGAGAATGTTGTAGCGCCTCTTGCACAGCAGGAGGTAGCGCTTGCCGCTGCCATGGCTGAGCAGGCTGGGGTGTTGTTTGATCAGCTCCGCAAGGAAGAAGATCTTCGCACGGCTGCGCTCCTAGATCACAGCACAGGCGTTCTGAATCAGCAGGGCTTCGAGATGCGCGTCCGCGAGGAATTCGCACGTGCCATTGACTACAACATTCCACTTACGCTGTGCATCGTGAATCTCGATCCATCACGGGCGTCTGCTGAGCAACGCGAACACGCCATCCTGCACGTTCTACGTATGATGAAGCAACAGCTTCGTGAGTACGATATCCTTGCTCGTCTTGATGCTGATCATCTTGCTCTAGGCCTTGTTGGATACAAGTCACAGGAAGCGCACAACTGGACGGAGACAATGCGCCGGGACATTGCAAGCACACCTGTGGATGTGGATGGAAAGCGCATGTCGTTCACAGTATCGATCGGTCTTGCTCAGGCAGAACCACGTGAAACGTGGGACGACTTAATCGCGCATGCACATGCGGCGTTGGATGTGAGCCGTCGGTCAGGGAATCGAGTTACCGTCTTCGCGTAATCGCGAGCCCCCCTCACATTAGTCGTTGTCTGGTCCGGCCGTAGAAAAGCGGACAACTACCGGACAGTGATCGCTGACAGCGTCGGCCATTTGCGGCTGCAGAAACGCACGGATGTTTTCCATGCGCTCCGAGCCCTTCATCACGCGCTGATGTGCCGACGACGACACAACAACATGATCAATCGTTGTCCAGTTGTCGTTCTTGCAGCTCTTGAGCGCGCCAGTAAGAATTTGCATCGACTGGCTTTCCAACAGCGGCGTGAGCGTGGCATTCTGTCGACGGGACGTGAAGTCGTTGAAGTCGCCGACGATGATGACGTCGCGTTCGTTCCCAGCGGCGATCACAGAATCAGACCAGCGCTTTAACAACGCCACCTGCTCTGTGCGGATCTGTCGCGACTCGTCGCGTAGCTGATTTGTGCTGTCGTAGCGCGACGTACTCTTGAGATGTACCACCATCATCACCCAGTCGAACGAGCCCTTCGTGCAGCGCACAACATAGCCTGGGCGCAAACCTCGACGTCCGAGCGTTAATGCATCATAGGTGCCGAGCTGTTGCACATCAACACCGTTACGCACGATAAGTCCAACGTTCTGCTTGATACCGGCATCTGTCAGGTAGCCTTTGTATCCGTCGAGGTAGCGTGTTACGCGGCGGAGGGCAACGTCGTTCTCAACCTCCTGAACTCCAAGCACATCAGCACCGGTTCGCGAGATCACATCGGCAATCAGCAAACACTCCTGATCGGTGCGCGGCTTTGTGTCCGACGCACCATCACCAAGCCATTCGATATTGAAGGTTCCGATCGTCACCGTGGTGTCGGGTGCACCCTGCGGCGTCTGACATGCAACGAAGAGCGTGAACAACCACGCACCAGCAATCAATCGGATGTTCTTCATTATCGTCCTGTGAGTACAGCCTTGGCGATGTATCCGGCAACCTTTGGATTTTCCTTCAGTCGGCGCGTTGAATAACCATACCAGTCTTCGCCGAACGGCACATAGATCCGAACTGCATGACCATTCTTGAGCAGTGCATCACGTCGGTCTTCACGAACACCGAGCAGCATCTGAAACTCGTAGCGCGAGGCATCACATCCACGCTCATGCACTTGACGTTCAGCATCGACGATCAATTCTTCGTCGTGCGTTGCAATGTGTGTGCGACCTTCTACGGAGAGCAGGATGCCGAGCAGCTTCTTGTAGTTGGCGCGCACTTCATCCGGATCTTGAAATGCGTGCTCAGCAGACTCAACGTAGATCCCCTTGCAGAGACGAACTGATGGAGCAAACTCCAGCAGCGAGCGAATATCAGCTTCTGAGCGGCGGAGGTAGGCTTGAATCACAACACCGACATTCGACTTCCCTTCGCGGCGGAGGCGGCAATAGAACTCGAGCGTAACGTCGGTATATGGCGTGTTCTCCATGTCCATGCGCACGAAGATTCCATGCGACGCTGCCATGTCAACCAACGACACCAGATTCTGATAGGCAAACTCATGATCGATGTCGAGTCCGAGCGATGTGAGCTTCACACTCAGATACGCCGACAACCCATGTTGATGAATCGCATTGATCACAGACGCTTGCGTGGCCGTCTCGTGCAATGCGCGCTCCCGCGACTCCACGAACTCACCAAGCACGTCGATTGTCGACGTCGCACCCTTCGCCATCAATTCCTTTGTCACACGCACAGCATCAACGAGCTGTGGCCCAGCGATGTATCGCTGAGCCACGATTCGAACAATACTCTTCGGGATGACTGGAAGACTGGCAACAACGAGGCTATTGAACAGACTCACGTCGTTACTTCCTTCAGTAAATGATTACCGTACAATCGCCAGTGGCGCTACGATCATGCGCGATCCCATTCGTACGCCAATCTGGTACGAACCAGCAGCGATAGATGTGAGCGGGATCTCGAGTGTCGTAACACCTTGTTGCAATGCAATGTTGGTGCGGAGTACAATCTCACGGCCATCTATTGTTATCAGCACAACTGATGCATCACGTGATGCCGTAGCCGCCGATACATCCACACGCACACTGGTTGTCGCAGGATTTGGTGACACGCGTTGCAACACAAATCCGGCCGTCGCAGCATCCTCTTGCACAGATACTGGCGCATCGCATGAATCCATGCGGAGTGCGTTGCGCGTAGCGAGAACCTCTTCCGACTGTGCGTCGATAACGCGGAGCTGCACCGTGATGCCCGCTTGCACGTTGTTCATGTTTACGTTGCGGCTGAAGATCTGCCACAACACCGTTTCGACCGTCGACTGCTGCGTAGCCGTGCGCCAGTTGGCACCAGCGTCTGTGGAATACTGAATACGAATCGATGGGATGAAATCAGCACTCCAGCGATACTGATTCGGCTGATTCTTACAGATCGATCCGTTTTCAGCAGGAATCTCGAGAGCAAAACGGCGAGCACCGATCGCGAATGGCTGGCTGGTTGATGGTACGTTCGGAGCGCTGAGATCACTTACCTTGATGCGGGCATTTTCGGTGATTACTTGTGGAACCGTCCATGCAAACGATGTCGTCGATGATGATTCTTGAAGAACCTCCCATGCAGTTCCGTCAGGCGAGAATTCCACCTTCACATTTCCAACGCCCTGGCCCTTCGTCCAGCGAATCGTGTAGGACGATCCTTGACCGAGGCGCTCGCCACCCTTTGGTGCATCGAGCGTAACAGGGATGCTGATACGATAGCTGGCAAGAGATGTGTCGTTGACTGCTGGGTTCGATGCATCTTCTGCGCGTACCCAGAATGTGGTAACACCAAGTGCAGGAATGCTCCAGAGATACTGACGATCTGCAGCGTTCACATTCGGTGCGAATGTTGTCCATGGACCGCTAGCGGTCGAACCCCACGCGAGGTTGAGGGCGGAGACGCGGGCCGAGACCCAGCGAATCGTCATCTTCTCACCAAGGCTGTACGCATCTGTTCCGCGTGGCTCTGTGATCGTCACTGTCGGCTTTGTTACGAACGGTGCGCACGAGCTTGCTGCAATCCATCCGCGCATACGTTCTGCTACACGTGTACCAAACGTCAGAGGTGTACGGCTACCATTTGCAAGGTGACAGTAGCTCATGATCGTACCAGGTACAACGCGGCGCAATGACGGTGTGCTGTAGCAACCATCGGTTCCGTCGATGCTCAACTGACACGTGTCAACAGGCGGACTCCAGAAGCAGTTGTGCGTGTGGAATGCACCAATGTTGTGTCCCATTTCGTGGGCTGCAACAAACACGTCCCAGACAAATGCGTTCGAACGGTTTGGATCGCCCGGAATGTCATTTGCGTTCAAATACACCGTCGAAACGCCATAACCACCGCGATGCTTCTTGTTGCACAGACCATTGAGGAATGCAATACCACCAACGAACGATCCACCAACTGGGCGAATGAGTGCGTAGAGGTGGGCAACTGTGCGATCGACGCTATTCATGCGACGCGACCAGTCCAAGGAAAACTCGCTCAGGAGTTCGCCCGGGTCACGGCCATCGTAGAAGTAGCCAGATGGTTCGTCCATGGTGTACTTCTCGAAGTATCCCATGTAGAGCATAGCGTCGAGCTCTTGCTCGTACACCTGCGCCATAGCGGCAACAACCTTGATGAAGTACTGCACAACTTCTTCGTCTGTATCGCCACGACGCTTCATAACGCTATCGATATCTTCACGGAGCACAACAGCGATCTTGAATTCGCGGAGATAATCGTTTTGTGCGCCTTCAGCAGCCTTCGCCTTTGCGGGAATCGACATCTGCTGAGCGGCCTTGTCCATGTCGACTGGAAGCTGCTCGTTACCGCACACGAAGCGCGACAGCGGATCAACCCCAAACATCACAGCTTCATCAGCAATCGTGTGGAGCGTTGCATCCGCTTGGCGACCAAGTGAGTAGTCGCGACCGATCACCGTGCGCTGTCCACTGGCTGATTGCACAAAGCCTGTCACATTGCCATCGCTGTAGTGGATCGACACCTTCGTCGAAGGGTCGCCGTTGACCGTACCGCGGTACGAGATCACTGGACGCACCTTGATGGCAACCTTACCCTGCTTGGTGTGCGTGTAGAATTCGGTGTTGGCATCGACAACGCCACGTGTGCGCTCGAGTACCAACGTTGCATTCTCGTTCCATACCAACGGGAAGTTGGTGAGGGTGATGCGCTGCTCCGCGAGGTCGAATATCGACCGTGCAACGGCGTGCTGCATCATCACCGGACGAGCAAATCCTGTCTGTTGGACACTTGTTTGGGTTTTCAGTGTAACCGGGACGAACATCTGGCGTGCGTCAATGGTGCGCTGTGCTGAAAGTGGGGTTGCAATGATCCCTGAGATCATCACGAACACCATGGAAATGAACAGGTTACGTGTCATGGGCCACTCAATGTGAAACGGACAGTAAAGATACGCAATGGACGTGAAGCAAGAGTTCTCTAGACCGGGAGCTTGGTGCACTCACGGAGCACGGCAAGAATGTCCTGGTGAATGACGGCGCGATCGCGAGCCCCGTCGATAACGACCATTCGTGTGGGCTCATTCTGGGCGATAGCGAGATAGCCTTCGCGAACACGCTCGAAGAACTCTCGTCCCGCACGTTCCATTCGATCCGGCTCGCCAGCACCTGTGTCGAAGTGCATACGCTGTTGCGCTTGCTCAAAGGCCACATCGATGAAGAACGTCACGCTAGGCATGACCCCTCGTGTAGCGATTCGGTTACAGGTAGTTACGTTCTCCATGTCCAGCATGCGGCCATAGCCTTGATACGCCGTGGTACTATCCACATACCGGTCGCAAAGGATAAGCGTCCCTTGCTCGAGTGCTGGCTCAATGACTTTCTCAACAAGCTGCGTGCGCGCTGCACTGAACAGCAGGAGCTCGGCTGTTGATGTGATCGTCTGCTTGTTGCTGAGAAGTATCTCTCGGATGGATTCCGACAGGAGCGTTGCGCCAGGCTCACGGATCGTTACGACTGCCGATCCAGCCTGCTCGAGGACGTCACGGAGCAACAGCAGTTGGGTGCTCTTTCCGCTTCCATCGATGCCCTCGAACGAGATAAACATTACTCAGCCCCCTGCGTTGCCTGCGATATCATTACAACAATCTCACCCTTGACCCCTCCGCGTGCACGAAGCATGGTCGAAACCTCTCCTGCAGTTCCACGAATGTACTCTTCATGCAATTTCGAAAGTTCGCGCGCCACGACGACGCGCCGTTCAGATCCGCCGTAGAGCGCAATATCGTCGATGAGCTCGAGCAAGCGATACGGAGATTCATACATCACGACGGTGCCGTGATAGGCAAGGTGCGTTTGTAGAAACTGTGCTCGCCCCTTCTTCTGCGGCGGAAAACCGACGAAGCAGAACACGTCGGTCGGCAGACCCGATGCGGCGATGGCCGTGGTAAGTGCCGATGCGCCGGGGAGCGCCACAACACGGCATCCAGCTTCGATACATGCCTGCACGGCTCGATATCCGGGGTCGCTGATGCCTGGCATACCAGCATCGCTCACAAGTGCCACGCGCTGCCCTTGGGATACGCGGTAGGCGATTTCCGTTGCGCGTTCGCGCTCGTTGTGCTCGTGGTAACTCAGCAGGGTCTTGCGCGGCACATCATACTTCTTGAGCAGGGGGCTTGTATGGCGTGTATCCTCGCAGACAATCACATCGGCCTCGCGCAGCGTCTTGACCGAGCGCAGCGTCATGTCTTCGAGGTTTCCAATCGGCGTTGGTACAAGCCACAACACACCCGAAGGATGTGGCGCCGTTGTGGGTTGCTCAGACGGAGCATCATCACGTTCCCGTTGGCGCGCAAAGAAGTCGCGCAACAGGGCTCCACATTCATCCTCACAGATGCCCGTGCGAATAGTGGCCTGGTGATTCATCCGAGGATCATCGAGCACCTCGAAGACGCTACGGCATGCACCTGTTTTGGGATCAGCTGCGCCATAGACGACGGTTGGAATGCGTGCTAGGAGGATTGCACCTGCACACATCGAACACGGTTCGAGTGTAACGTAGAGCGTGCATTCATCGAGGAACTTCGCGCCGATGGTGCGTACGGCCTGCTCTATCGCGACAATTTCTGCGTGACGCGTGGGGTCGCCCATGCGTTGAATCTCGTTCGCACCACGACCAACGATTTCGTCACCCCGCACGATAACGCATCCAACAGGGACATCGCCCAATCGACCCGCTTCTTCAGCGAGCACGAGGGCCTCCTGCATGAACTGTATGTGCTTGCGCGCGACGTCCGACACGTTATTTACCCTGACGAGCTTCCTCGTACTGTTGCGTCTTGCCCGGATCGAGGAAGCGAAGATCGGCCCACACCTGTGGGTTCGCAACTCCACGGAAGATGTCGGCAATCTCGCCGGCCTTCGCATCGAATAACGCCTGGAGCACAACGCTTCGGTTAGAGATTTTTGTACGCTTGAAGTTGGCCATATCATTAAGCACTTGCGTCAGTGCTGTGCGCCCCTCGTCCTTATTCTCTCCGTAGATGTCAATGGCTTCGTGATAATCAAACATCAAACGACGAAGCGCTTGATAACGCATGTCGTTGAGCTCGGTTACGAATGCCATGCGTGTGAACTGGCCAGGCTGATAAACTGTGCTGAATTGACTGATGCCTTGGGCATTTCCGGTTTGGGCAATTGAAAGAGCTGCCTTGTACATGTCCGTCCCGCCAAGATCATCATACGTATCCATGTCGAGTCCGATGGCCATCATCATGTAGAAGTCGATCACACTCGTAAAGTGATCGTAGCGCAATGGCTGATAGACAAGTGTGGGGCTATTCGACCATTCGAACGACCAGTCCTGATCGAAGATGCGGAGCAATCCGCCGCCCGTGCCAGGCGTATTGTTCACTAAGCGCTTCGACACAATCGACAAACGTGCCGTATAGCGATTCCCATTGCGACCGCTGATGTAGATCATTACGTCTACAGGGATGCGTGGACCTTCCCAATCGCCGCTCGTATAGCGGTTCGAAAGCAGGTAACTCTTCACGGTTTCAGCCATGAGCATCACATCCTGCCGCTGATCCAGCGTGAGCGTCTGCATGTCAACCTGTACGGTTGGATCGAGCTCTTGCGCGCTCGCCGTCACACACGGCGCAGAGAATCCCACAATCAGGAAAAGCACGAGGATGAGGATCTGGTTCTTCATGAGATGTACCATACAATTACAGTGGTTGACGAATCTACGGAGCATCGCGGTGATGGCGACGATGTTCCTCGTAGCATTTCGACTTTGCGCACAACCGAGCGCAAGTGGATGCGGCATCCTTAACGAATGCGACGCAGCAGAGGCTCCTGCAGTGCCGGTGCGATCAGACGCCTACGTGCGTGCCCGTCCAGCACCGTTAGCAGTTCCAGAACTGTCGTCCCTCCGCCTCGGTGTTGGGCTCCACAACTATGGTGTAGGCGCATGGCTAGATGGACGTGGCGGACTGGGGTGGACGGAGCTGGTGCTGGGAGCACGGGTGCGGTGGTCCATAGACTCGACGTTTGCGGTAGGTATTGCGCCGCGACTCCGCTCGCAGTGGTTCAGCGGCTTCACGGCACGGCATACGGCAACATGGGACGTTCACGCCGTGGCGGAGTTCGGTGCGCTCCACATGGGCATAGCTCTCCGCGACATCCCCCTCCATACCCCGACGTCACGTCCGTACCTTCATGCAGGCGCAATGCTGAACGTGGCATACGCACGTGTTGCCATCGACCTTGGCATGAACGCTTCCGATGAGCTTTGGATCGGTCTCACTACCGAGATCCTGATCACCGCCTCGATGCGCCTGGCTGCATCCGTCCGAACACTTCCAACGTCGATGCATGCGGCACTCCAGCTGCCAATCGATACCACGCAGTCGATTGCAGTATCCTGCAGATATCAGCAAGATCTTGGCATCACTCCAGAGCTCGTATGGATCTGGTGCTTTGGCGCGTAGTCATCCTGCTGGTCGCAATCCACTGGAGCAGTGCATGCTCTGCGCAGGACGACGACCTCGACGGACAGCATCTGGCTCCAACCTTGGATGCACTGGAGCGTTTTCGGGAAGATCCCCTTTGTCTGCGCTGCGTAGCACCGTCGACTCTTACTCAAATTCCCGGCATCTCGCAACGAACGGCCTCGCGCATCATCGCAGCATGTAGGTCTCCGCGCATCGCAACAATCGATCACCTAGCAGATAGCATCTGCGCATCACCTGAGCAGTTTCTGATGCTCACGGCATGCACCACTCTTACGTGTACATGCCACACGTTTCTCCGCGCACTCCGAACACGCGTCCGCCTGCGATCGACCGACACACTGCTTCATTCGGTGCGGGTCGATGCGAGCTATGCCTTCGGCACGGCAGGTGCTGTTACGAGTCGTATGAACGATCTCTCGGCAACGTCGGCATGGATTACCGCCTCACTTCCGGAGGTAGACATCAGCATTGGCGATATCGCTCTGGTGTCGGGCACGGGGCTCCTACTTGGAACGGCTCGCACATTACAGCGACGCGGCGTCGATGTGATCCCACCGTCGTCACCGGTTATCGCAACACGTCCCTGGCCTTCTACGGCTTTCGACAATGCACCACGCGGTGCCGTCGCACTCTGGACGAGTACATCTCTCCCGATCGCGATCGGTGGTTCGATCTGGTACGATCGTTCAGCACCTGTGAGAACCATCAGTGCTGCTCTGCATGTCGGTGTGCAGACGCCCGACCTTGCCGCACAGATCACGATGGTTCGGTCGGGCAATAGTTCACTACCGAGGGAAGCTCTTTCGATCACACTCATGCATGAACGCTCCTCTGTACGCACACTGGGCGAGGTACGCATGCGTCCTGGAGCACTCGAGGGAATACACGCATTCATCGGCACGTCGTCCGATCGTCTCGATGTAGTTGGCGCACTCTGGATGTATGCACCAGATGTTCTGCTTGATTTCGGAACCTCCGCCCTTGGCAGTTTGCAACCACGGAACCAGCGAGGCATCCATGTGGCCGCCCATCAACGCTTCACGTCGCGCTTCTCGCTAGCGGCGTCTCTCACATTGAGCGAGCGTATCACGCGCACATATCTCGATCCCCTTCCTCCACGATCCACCGAACTGCGCTGCGATCTCGAGGTACTTCCAGCGCGAGCAACACTTCTTCGTCTACGCGCGGTCCATCGTCGATCCGTCGAGAGTGTCGCATCATCCGATGGACGCATCATGGCGGTTCATACGTATCCGTCCGTGCGACTCGACTGTGAGCACGCCGCATCCCGTGTAACTACCATTCGAGCGCGCATCGATATCCGCAGTGCTTTGTCGGCATCCGACGCACCAGACTACGGCACGCTGATGTCGGTGATGGTGCGCACACAGATCGCAGGGAGCATCACCGCGAGCGCACAGGTCGTTCAGTGGCGTGCAGCATCGTATGATGTTGCATCTCGCATTTCAACGCTCGGCGTCCCAGGTACGTTCGATATGCTCGTCGCGACCAACGCAGGCATGGCCGTGCATCTGCAAGCGCGTGTTGCACTCCCCTGGGATGTGTACCTCACGGCACATGCGCGCCATGAACGGCGCGTGGCCACCACAACCACGCAATGGACGCTTCAAGCTGAATGGCGATGGCGGAATCCCCTCGAGGGATTAGCTCAGCCGGAGAAGCGACCGATACGCGTCGGCTTCATGAATGAAGTGTTCAGCGATTGATAACGACATCGGCATGTCGTGCGGCATACGCTCGGGATGCCATTGCACACCAAGGAGAAACGGCTTTCCACCGAGCGTTGCATCGCCCCATTCAAACGCTTCAATGGTACCATCAGCAGAGCGAGCCGACACTGTAAAGAGCTGGGCGATTCGATCTACAGCTTGATGATGTGCTGAGTTCACCGTTGAGTCCATCACGCCACAGATATGCTTGAGAATCGAACCCGACTCAACATGCAGCTCATGATTCGCATCAACGCCATCAATCGATCCGTGCTGTTCCGACGAAGGACGTTGCGATGGCACGTCTGCGACGAGTGTACCACCATAGGCTACGTTCAACACCTGTGCACCACGACAGATACCAAGTGTTGGCAGACGAAGCTCGCGTGCTTGTTCCACGAGAGCAAACTCACGTTGATCGCGATCATGATCGATTGCGTGGCAGAGCGCTGTAAGCTCCGGCTGTTCGTAGCGCAGCGGATCGACGTCAGCACCGCCAGAGAGAATCAGTCCGTCACACGCAGATAACGCAGCGACAGCTTCGTCGCTTGCGAGCGTTGATAAGTCTACCACACGGATCGTTGGATCAACTGCATGGAGCCATGTTGCATAGTTGGCATAGCTCGGACTTCCCGAGGCCTTTGAAATACCGATCGTGATCATCGTACACCTGCAAGTAGCGCGTCTTCAACGCGATTGTCCGAAATGTCAGCATGGATCGCAAGGACATACCACGCCGGGTGCGGCGTAGACGTATCATCACGTGCGATAAGTTTACAAAGATCCTTCTCCGTTGTTACGAGTCGTGCGCTGTGGCGTCGCGCCGTCTCGACACAACGAAGGATGTCGTCGTGTGTATAGTGGTGATGATCTGGGAACGTGCAGACCTCACGAATTCTGTATCCAAGTGAGCGAGCAGTTTCGACAACACGCTCTGGCTGCGCAATACCTGCCACGATCACGATCGACTCATCGATCGGCAAATGGTGCGTTGGATCGCTCCACAAGCACACACCATGCTGGACGATCTTGCATGGCGCGATAATCGTGTCGAACCGTGTATGCGGGCGACATTCATCTGCGGCAACATCGCCCATCGTGAGCACAATGTCTGCGCGGTGGAGTGATGGAAGCGGCTCACGTAAACGTCCTGCCGGCATCAGCGACCCATCAATCGTCGCACGATCAACAAGCACCACGTCAATGACGCGCGCGAGTGCACGATGCTGGAATCCATCATCAACAATGATCACATCGCATGGTATCGTACTGGCAACATAATCGGCTGCTACCGACTTCTGTTCGTGCACAACAACAGGCACACCACACTTCTGAGCATGCAGATACGCTTCATCTCCAGCGTCATCAACAGAGCACAGGATGTGTTGTCCGTCGTGCACGACGCACAAACCGCGCGACCGTCTGCGGTAGCCTCGCGCGACAATGGCCGGACGTAATCCGTGGCGTTGATAGATGCGCACGAGTTCGTGGACGACCGGTGTCTTTCCTGTACCACCAACCGATAGATTGCCAACACTCACAACTGGTATCGCTGTGCGCGTAACTGCTCGACGTCCCGCATCGTACGCAGCATTGCGTGCAGCAACAATCGATCCGAAGAGCCGAGCGACAAGACCTAGCATTGGATAGAGCCGAGGCGGTGCATTTGCTGTGTAACATCATCAATGACGACGCCGATCTCCTCCCGCGTAGCATGCGAAGGAATCTCGATTGGCGTTGATATGTGCAACGTGATATGACTACGTGGCAGTGGAAGCTGGAAGCGATCCCACGATCGGTGAAACACCTTCACACGTGTTGCACGCATCCGCACCAGGATGAGCGGTACACCAGCACGATGTGCGGCAACGATTGCTCCAGCCTTTGCAACGTGTGCCGGACCTCGAGGACCATCAGGCGTGATAAGGGACACATGATCACGCGCTTGGTCTACGATCACCTGCAGCGCCTCACGTCCACCGCGCGACGACGACCCCGCTACCACGGAGTATCCCCAGTCGCGAAGTATTCGCTGGAGCAAGGCACCATCTGTGCTTGGACTCACCAGTACAACCGGACGGAGTGCACGGAATGTATACAACACAGGGAGCATCTCGCCATGCCAAAACGCCACAACACAGGGTCCTGTCGGAAGTCGCCCTTCAATCGATACGCTCCATGTGCGTGCTAGTGCACGAAGCAACAGTGACGCTATCCATGCTTTCATCTGCGTAGTGCCTCCACAATCAATGCTGCAGTGCGCTTGCTCGCCCCCTCGCCCGAGAGCATCTGTCGCACATCAGACATCGCCGTGACAAGTTCCGTGCGCCGCGCTGAATCATCGAGCAGTGTTTCAATCTCGTCGGCGATGCGTGTCGACGTTGCATCATGTTGGATGTACTCGTGTACGATATCACGCTTGAGGAGCAGATTCATCATCGTTACCGAGGTCACCGTTACCAAGCGTTTGCTAATAGCGTAACTCAACGGCGATGTACGATAGAACGTTGCGAATGGGAGTCCGCGGAACGCCGCTTCAAGTGTCGATGTTCCAGCCTTGATGATTCCCGCAGAGGCAGTCTGCATCGATGCGTGTGCATCATCGACAACATCAACGTTACGTTGAACAAGGGGCTCCAGTGCTCGCAGATCAATGTTGCGTGCTCGCGCGACAACGAACGACACATCGGAGCGATGCGCACGTACACGGTCGACAACATCAGCAAGAAGTCCAGTGTGATGATGAAGCTCTTGCGCGCGTGAGCCAGGCATGAGGAGAACCTGACCCGGCACCCGACCTTGCGTTTCAACCGGAATCTCTTCAGCAAGCGGATGCCCAACATACTCGGCGCGGATACCATGGCGCTGAAAGAACGCTACTTCAAACGGAAACACCACAAAGAGCCGATCCACAGCAGCAGCAAGTTTTGTGGCGCGACGCTCGCCCCATGCCCAGAGTTGCGGGGCGATGTACCAAAACACAGGTACGCGGTTCGTTGTGCGCGCCCGCGCGCGCGCGGCGAGACGCATGTTGAAGCCCGGGTAATCAACCGGGATAAAGGCGACTGGACGTGTGCGAGCAATGGCATCATCGCAGCGGTTCAAGAGCGATCGGAAGAATCGGTATCGCTTGGCGACTTCCCAGAAGCCTGTGACAGCTAGATCGCGGATGTGAGCCAGTGATCGAAGCCCTTGGAGCTCCATCTCGGGTCCGCCAAAGCCCTCGAATACCACCGTCGGAATATGCGTACGAATCGCGGCCATCAGACGCGCCGCATGGGCATCGCCCGACGGGTCACCAGCGGTGATAAAGATGTGTACGGGCTGAAGTGGGTCGGAAGGAAGCATGGCACGGAACATGATATCTGCAAACTCGGTATATTCGTGGCACTGACAAACTCTGGAGCAGATACTATGATGCGCACACTTCTTCTTCTTGCCTTCGTTTCAATCCTTGGAACCGGTCTCACAGCTGGTACAACGGTACGAATTCTGCCAACACCACGGCAGGTAAATGTTGACGGGATGCCGGGTGCGAGCATCAAGCGCATGCCGCTTGGCGGCGAGTTCCTGCTCACCGTGAACAAGGGTGAGGATGTGAGCTTCTATCAACTCCAGTGGTTCAAGAATGGTGTCGCGATTCCGGGTCAGACCGGACAAGAACTTCGCTACACCTACGCCTCTGGCGACATGGGTGGCGTCTACACTGTCACCATGGCTAATCCATGCGCCAAGGTTGAATCATCACCAATCCACGTCATCGTCGAGCGTCGCAAGTTCCAAGTCAACACCACTGTTGGTGAGCCACGCGTTATTGCCGGAGTCGATGGCACATCGTCATTCGAACTCAGCGACGTAGCTCCAAATCCTGTCCAAGATCGTGCAACGATCACCTTCGTCACACGCGAGCCCTCGCTTGTAACGATCCGCGTGCACGATGTCACTGGCGCCGTGGTAGCTACACTTGTCAACGACGAACTCCCTGCTGGCGACCACTCAGCAACAATCATCACACGCGAGTACGACATGAGCTCGTCGCTCTACTACGTTGTGATGTCGGCTCAGGGATTCACCGACACAAAGCCGCTGCTCATCGCGAAGTAAGTAGCGATGCTCCGCGAGCTTCACCACAGCGCTCTTGTTGTCATTGCCCTAGCAGCGGTGGTAGGATGCAACACGTACGAAGCTGAAACTCCACTCGATCAAGCACTCACATTCCGTGATAGTACACTCACGGTAATGGCAGACACGTGTACGGATTCGTCGTGCATAGTGGAAGACTGTGGCGGCATCAGCATTGATCGCGTGATCGCACAGGGCGACTCAGCCGTTGCAGCACGCATCAATACTGCGCTGGCATCGACGTACCTCGCTGCGCTGGGCGGACCCAACCCCGACGCTCCGCAGTTCGCATCGATCGGTGAAGCTGTCTCGATGTTTCTTTCGCAGCAAGCCGCGTTCCGCAAGGAAATGCCTGAGTCAGCCAGTGGTGATTGGACATTTATGGCGCGTGATTCAGTTGTTCGCTTGGATAGTATCGTCTGCGTTCGCCAATTGGCGTACAGCTTCACGGGTGGAGCACACGGCAACACTGTCGTAGCAATGCCCGCATTTCGCGCCGCGACCGGCGAGCGCATTACCTGGCGTGATCTCACACCCGACACCACGACATTCATCGCAGCGGCCGAGCAGGCGTTTCGACGCACGGCTAGGATGTCGCAACGGGACACCTATGCGAAGGCCGGCTTCTGGTTTGAGAACGAGCGGTTTACGCTTCCGAATGTGATCGGCATCACGCCGACAGGCTACATGCTCGTGTACAATCAGTACGAGGTAGCACCTTACGTCTATGGCGTGATCGAGGTGCCTCTCCCGTTCGACGCAGTTACTACCACACAACCGTCGTCGAAGTAACGTAACCATACGAGTTCGTCACGGCAACGCCAAACGTATACGTTTGCTCTGCCTCGATGTCAATCCCCTGCAACGGCACAACGTATCGCGCAACAAGCTGATCATGGTCGCGCACCATCGTCGAGCTGCCGCGTGGAGCAACAAACCGCAGCGGCTGGCTGCCCTTGAGATCTATCGTTACGGAACATTGCAGCGGGATATGATCTGCTACATCGACGAGCATGACTGGTGCACCATTACGAATGCATACGCGTGCCGCAGCGATAGATGCCCGCTCGTCGAGGCTCGCGCGCTGCACGTCGCTGTTGCGAGCTAGGTGCGAAACATGCAACGTGCTGATGTTCACCACGCGCGACGTACGACGGCGTGACGGATCAGCCTTGAAGTACGCAACGTTCATCATGTCCTGACTGCGCGTACTTACGATACCATCACCATCATCGAAGAGGTCCGACACCGAACCGCCAAAGAATGATAGAACCTTGCGGAGGACTTCCTGCAGGGCCTGGGGATCAAGCTTCTTGACGCCATCAACAACATCGACATCGCCGATCACGCTCACGTATTCAACGTCGAGCGGATGTCCTCGTTTGTTCAGTGTCGCAAGAAATACTCCATCATCCTCCGGACGTCGGAGATCGCGCACTGCAGGCGCGTCGAATGGTACGTCGCCCTCCACCGCTGTGAGTGTTGCAAGCGCTGCCTTACATGGTTGTGCAAGCACAACGTTCTGCTCATCGACGCAGCGCTTGAGTGATGTCTTCCAGTTCCACACACGTGCGTACGGCGATCCATCGTGTGGTGTACCAATCGTGATCAACCGCTTCACGTGATGATCACGCACATGATCAACCAGATACGCACGCGCGGCAAGTCCGCCCATGCTATAGCCAATCAGTATCACACGATCAGCGCCCGTCACAGAGCGTACGTACTCGATGCACGCAGTAAGCTCAGCGGTCCAGGCACGCACCGAATCAACAGGATTGCGGAACTGCACGGTGTAAACGTCAGCATCACCACTTCCGGCGAGTGACCGCTGCAGTCCGCCACGTGCGGTAACTTTCAGATCGCCCCCATAGCGAAGTCCGAGATCCTTCTTGAAGTAGGTCGACGCTTCACCATGCCAAACATCAGCCTTCTGACCGAGGCCGTGCAGTAGCAGAATAGGATATGGCACCTTCATTGTTGAGAGAGACTGTTGTGATGGACACGACGGAAGGCCGACCAGCTTCCGTGGCACACTGGAGCATGCAGAGATCATCACGCACGCAATCGCAGCACCATACCATCGCGCAGAACGTATCCTATGCATCGCTTCGACGAACCAATCGCACACGTTCAATTCGACGAGGAGTGCTCGCAAGCACAGTGCACTCGTAGTTATCCAAGCTCACCACATCGCCCGTTGTCGGAATCCGTCCAGCGACGTGCGTGATCAATCCACCAATCGTCTCGTAATCATCGCGCTCTGGCAGTGAATACGGCAGTAGTTCATTTGCTTCATCGATGCGGATGGACGCATCCAGTTCATACGAGCCCGGTGTCTGTTCCTGCACCAGTGGCGCTTCTTCGTCGTACTCGTCCTGTATGCTTCCGACGAGCTCTTCGAGGATGTCTTCGAGCGTAAGGATACCTGCCGTTCCACCAAACTCATCCAGGACAACTGCAAGGTGCACCTTGTCGCGCTGGAGATCGCGCAACAAACGCTTGATCTTCACATCCTCCTGCACCATGTAGGGGGCATGCATAATATCATGCAGAATGATCAACTCCTTGTGATGCAGCAGCGTTAGCAAATCCTTGGCATAGATTATACCAATGATGTTGTCAATCGAACCGATATAGACTGGTAGGCGGGAATATCCTTCATGCATTACGAAATCAACCAAATCTTCAACCGGTAGCGTGCCGTCAATACCAACTACCTTCGACCGTGGCACCATCACCTGTCCGGCAGTTGTCTCGGTAAACTCAAAGACGTTCTCAATGAGTTCACGCTCGGAGATTTCCAACGCGCCCTGCTTCGAACTCTCGGCGATGAGGTAGCGAATCTCTTCTGGTGAGTGCACTTCGTGCTCAGGCGCCGGTTCAATGCCAACTGCACGCAGCATCATGTTCGACATTGCATTGAGGCTGACGATAATCGGACGGAACACCAGATAGAACGCACGCATCGGTATGGCGACGGCCAGCGTTACGGCTTCGGAACGGCGAATAGCGAGCGATTTCGGTGCCATCTCGCCAACCACGATGTGGAGCACCGTGATAATGGAGAAGGCGATGATAATGGAAATCGTGTGAAGTAGGTCTGGATCGAAGCTGATCCCTAATCCTCGTGCGATATCAAGCACAATCGAGGAAACAACACTCTCACCGATCCAACCAAGTCCCAGTGAGGCGAGCGTAATTCCAAGCTGTGACGCGCTGAGATAGGCGTCGAGATTCCCAAGAATGCTACGAGCTATCCCAGCGAGCATACTGCCTTCGCGTGCACGAAGCTCTATCTGTGAGACACGTACTTTAACGATGGCGAACTCCGCCGCAACGAAGAATCCGTTGAGGACAACGAAGAACAGCGTAAGAGCAATGTTCCAAACCATGGTTCAATATACGCGCTTCAGCGCAGTGACATGGATAGGGTGCATTGGCTGTTTGTTGATACGCATCCGCCCGAGCAACCACACGTTGCCTCTTAGACCTGCGTGCAGAGGTCGGACTTTGGTGGCGGAGGGGTGTTCGTGATATACATTACAGACGCGAGCTGCCTCGCATCGATCATTTATCCTGATTGTGTGACGGCATACTTCGCTCACACTCTCACGCCGGAACAGATGTAGTTGGAAGGGCGGAGACATTGATCGAGTGAAAACCTATCTACACGAGATCTACTTCGGATGTGTTTATGCTTCAACGCAGTGCCGAGGCCACGGAACTCACAACACGTATGTCGAGATGATGCGAGAAGTACAGCGAAAGCAGACTCTCGATTTCGAGTTCATCGCTGTGCGACATAGTACATCCCTCACCGCGGGCGCACATGCAAAGGAGGTCGTACGCTGTCCGCGAGCAGCGAAGTCCATCTTCACCATCACGGCGCGCCACGCCATCGGTGAGTCCGATACGCACCACGGTGCCAATCGGTGGTTCGCCCAGCGGCAGACCGAACCCCATCACGTTGGCCAAGGCGCAACGAAATCCAACCGATACGCCGTACGCAGTTGAGGGATCCTCGTCGTTCAGACGGTGCAACGCGCTGCTCAGCAGATCAAAAACCGTCGAGTCCGCCTGCTCCTGCTTCTGCGTCTTCATCACATACTCGCACATCAGCAGACCCGACCGCAGGAGCTCCAGGTGCGAGCCCAGTCGACGCATAGGATGAAGCAGCTCGGCTTTCGCAACCGTATGCAGATCCTTCATTGGACGGTGGTAGACGGTACAGCGGATATGGGAAAGGGGCTCCATAGCCGACCCAAACGCAGATTTTGTGGTGCGAGCCCCCTTCGCTACGACACCCACCTTGCCAAGCTCGCGCGTGTACAGGGTAACGATCCGGGAGCTATCCCCGTGGCGTCGGGCGTGGAGTACGATGGCCTCTGTGGTGAGAATCACACGGGAAGTTACGCATTCCCTCTTCTCTCTTTTGGAACGGTGTGTTCTTGCAGGTTTCCTTCCGCCCCGTATATTTGCAGTCTATTCCGCAGTAGCTCAGCTGGTTAGAGCATCTGACTGTTAATCAGAGGGTCCGGGGTTCAAGTCCCTGCTGCGGAGCAGAAACGAACAACGCCCGTCATGCTTTCGCAGGACGGGCGTTCGTTGTTTCGACGAGTACGTGCGACTTAGAGATGGATTCCAAACACGTAGCTGAGTCCGAGTGAGAGCGACGCAACGCGTGGGTTGAGAGTCTCGTCGTAGCTCGTTCCTTCGTACGCAACCAGATAGTTGCGTCCGTTTGTGAACAGCGCGTTGAGCGTGTATCCTGCCATGATGTTCAGATTGAGAATGCCCGTAGAGCTGGAAACAAGTGGGATACTTCCACCGATGCGAAACTCGAGCATCGTAGCGAGGTACTTCGAAGGATCATATCCCGAAGCATCTGGATCATCCGGCACAACAACGTTCATCCCACCGATCTGCGACACGGTACCGTAGACGGATTCCGTGTTGCCCGACAATGACTGTGCCGATGCCGATGATGGAAGTCCGAAGTTGACACCGAGCACTACGCCGTAGAGGTTGAGGTACGGGAAGACGTTGACAAACTGATACTTCTCACGGATTGAATTGTCATCGTTAGCATTCGACTCTGGCTTCGACTCATACGAGTATGTTGCGAGGCCGACATCTACACCAAAACGCAACCACTATGCGCCGGGAATCGGCGCAAGCAGTTGCACGCCGAGATCTGGCGGTACGTTGAACGCTGGACCGGTCTTGGTGCCTTCCGCCGCCGATGTTTTGATCGACCCTTTGGCCGCCAGGTAGGGTCCGACGTAGAACGTATATGCCGAAGACTCCTCCTGGGCGCGGACCTGCGTAAAGCACCAAACCCTCAGAGGGTAAGTATGAGAGAACGCATAAGCACTTTCGTAGAAATGTGAAGTGTGGTGAGTCTACTTGCCAGACAAGATAGGGAGCGTTGGAGTGAATCCCATTTCGCTCTGCTTGAAGCAACTTAACCAGCTCCTGCGAGCTTACGCCAGACCCATTCCATTGGACCCATGCTGTAGCGCGACAACCAGAGCTTGCTCAGCAAGATCTGCACTGCGAGAATAATCAGGGCAACGAGTGTCGCCTCCGTTGACGAGAGCTTGTCGTAAAGTCCAAACCCATAGCCATAGAATAGCGTCGTGGCTACCACCGAGTGCATGAGGTAGTTTGTCAGAGCCATCCGACCTGCATAAGCAAACACCCGCAAACGACGAGCGTTGAGAAGAACCAGGGCAACATAGGAGAAGCTCAGTAACGGTGCTCCCACATGGGTGCTCAGACTCACGAGCACCGGATTCTTCGTGTTGTAGCCGACAAGCATTGCTATGGACCCGACAATGCCAAGTGGCAATGTTATCATCCATGCGCGACGCAGAAAGAACCCGTGATTGCTGATGTTGGAGATGATCTTCTCACGTCCCACAACCAGACCGATCAAGAACATCGTAAAGACCATCGGGATCTGGATATCAATGATGGAGCGCTCCGAAGCACGGAGCTGAACCACTTCGAAATAGGTACCAGACGAGTATGCCGTTATACTCGAGGGCGACATGAGCGTGCTTGCATCCTCGAGAGGAACAAAGCTGAAGTAGATAGTTCCAGCAATAGCAATACCCCCTGCAATGAGCAGGAGTAGCCTTGAGGATAACCTTCGCAACATCAGTAGCAGCACCCCAGCTACCGCATACAGGCGTAGGATGTCCCCATCCCAGAGAAGAATGGAATGCGCAACGCCGATCAACAGCAGCACACCCAGCCGTTGCAGATAGAGTCGTACAAACGGACGTCCAGATTCCTCCATGCGCTGCATTTGCACAGCGAAACCCACCCCGAAGAGAAAGCTGAAGAGCAGATAAAATTTCGTCAGCGCAAAGCAGGCTATTGCTAGATCAACAATTTGATCAATGGACGTGCCCCGCACCGCAAACGTCCCGGCACGCAACCCAGAACCACTGAAGTCGACCATGTTTACGAGGAAGATACCGCACAGCGCTATCCCCCTGAGCACGTCTAACTCCTCAATCCTGTCAGCAGTTCGGTTCATTTCCTTATCTCGGGAGCGCTGGAGTGAATCCCATTTCGCTCCACATAAAGCTGTACTTGTCGACGACGCCCTCGAGCTGCTTGGTACGGTTGACGTCGCCGTGACCCGACTTAAGCTTTACACGAAGGAGGACTGGACGTTCCGGGCTTGCCAAATGTTGCATCATCGCAGCATACTTGAAGCTATGCGCAGGCACAACACGATCGTCATGATCTGCCGTCATCACCATCGTCGATGGATACACAACATCCTTGCGCAGGTTGTGATACGGTGAGTATGCATACAGCGCAGCAAACTCATCCTTGTTCGCGATATCACCGTAATCAGATTGCCAATTCCACCCAATCGTGAAGCGATGGAAGCGCAGCATGTCCATCACGCCCACTTCCGGTAATGCAACACGAAACAGATCAGGACGTTGATTGATCACAGCACCAACGAGCAGACCTCCATTCGAGCGTCCGTTGAGCGCAAGCAACTTCGGCATCGTCACACCGTTGTCAACCAACCACTGTGCACATGCGATGGCATCGTCAAACACGTGTTGCTTCTGCGTGCGCGTTCCTGCGCGATGCCATTGCTCGCCATACTCGCCCCCTCCTCGCAGATTGGCAATCGCAATTGCGCAACCTTGCTCGAGCCATGGGATGTACGACGGATTGAACGAAGGGTTGATTGAGATGTTGAATCCGCCGTACCCATAGAGCATTGTTGGCAGGGGGCCTGCAACACCCCGCTTGGTGAGAATCGTCATCGGGATGCGAGCACCGTCGGTGCTTTGCACAAACACCTGACGTGATTCGAACGCTGAAGGGTCGAACTCCACCGTGATTTGCTTCCAGAGCGAACTCCGACGTTGTGGGATGCTGTAGGTGTAGATCGTTGTTGGATACAAGTGGGATGTGAACGTGTAGAATACGGTTGTGTCGGTGGGCTGACCCGAGAAGCCCCCTACTGTTCCCGCTCCTGGCAATCGTAGCGAGTCAACAAGACGTCCTTCAAGCGTTGACACGAGCACCTGATGTTGCACATCCTTCATCCACGTCAGGAACATACGTCCACCACCAAAGGCAACATCATCGAGCACAACATCGCGCTCAGGAATAATGGTCTCCATGCGCGCCACACCGAGCGGATCGACAACACGCACAACACGTCCGTTCGGGGATTCATGTGTAGCAGTTCCCAGCAGCGCACCCTTGCGGTCGTAGCTCGGATAGAAGCTCGCATCGTCGCGATCGTAGATAACCTTCCATGGTGCACTCGCATCATCAACCGGACGAATTGCAATGTTGTTGCCATTCGAACTACCACGACGAATCGTGCGGATAAGGTATGATGAGTTCTCGAGCACATAGCAGCCAACGAACTGCTCAGTCGCTGATGGATCTTCATAGATCACGCTGTCTGCCGCTTGTGCTGTGCCAAGCGTGTGATACATCACCGCTTGGTGTGAGTTCTTCTTGACAAGCGACTTCTCTGATGTGTTCGCGTCGCGGTACATCGAATAGAAGAATCCATCGCGATGCCAGTTAACTCCGGAGTTCTTGACCTTCTTGATGACGTCTGGAAGAATGCGCATCGATGCGATTTCCATCACGTAGATATCGCGCCAGTCCGATCCACCTTCAGTCTTGCCGAACGCCATGAATGTGCCGTCCGGGCTTTCCTCAGCAAATGCAAGCGCAACGGTACCATCCTTGCTGAATGCATTCGGATCGATTAGTACGCGCGGCTGTGCTTCTCCCTCACGTTGCACATACAGCACAGAGTGATTCTGACGTCCATCGTTGCGATAGAAGAACGTAAGATCACCGCGGCGCCATGGATTCGACACACGCTCATAGTTGTTTACACGATCGAGTCTGTCGAGCAATGCCGCGCGATACGGCACACGCGCAAGGTACGCTTCGGCTACAGCAGCTTGCTTCGCGACCCAGGATTCCACCTCGGGATCACGATCATTCTCGAGCCAACGATATGGGTCAGCAATCGCATTACCGTGTATCGTGTCGATGTGGTTCACACGACGCGTCGCTGGATAATGTGCGCCATCGTGTTGAAGAAGGGCGAGTACGAACAGAAGTGCAAGCATATGCGAAGCTACAGTGAGCGTGGAACATATCACCAACAAGAAAGGGTGGTGATGTTACCATCACCACCCTTGTGTGTATGAGTCGTTGCTTATCCGACGAAGAAGTCGTCGCCACCACCACCTTGTGGTTCATCGCGTGGTGGACGCTCTTCGCGTGGTGCGTCATTGCGTGGACGATCATCATCACGTCGGTGCTCTGGACGTGGTCCGCGATCTCCGCCACCGTGTGGTCCGCGATCACGATCACCACCACGATCACCACCGCGGCCTCCACGGTCGCCACCACGATCACCGCCACCACGACCATATCGATCACCACCACCACCGCCACCACGACCTCCACGGTCGCCGCCGCGATCACTATCGCGTGGTGGACGTGGACGATCTTCGTATGGTTCCATACCTTCTGGCAGTGGAAGGAGTGCCTTGCGTGACAAGCGAACCTTGCCGTCTGACTGCACTTCGATGACCTTCACTTGCACGAGTTCGCCAACCTTGAGGATGTCTCCCACATTTTCAACGCGACGGTGGTCGAGCTGAGAAATGTGCAGGAGGCCTTCCTTCTTCGGACGGATCTCGATGAATGCGCCAAGACCTTCACGGATCTCCTTCACCTTGCCGGTGAAGACCGTGTCGATCTCGATCGGACGTGTGATCTCACGGATCTTGGAGATCGCAGCGTCACAGCTTGCCTGATCGATCGCCGCAATCGTGATCGAGCCATCGTCTTCGATGTTGATCTCTGTATTCGTGTCCTTACAGATGCTACGGATCATCTCACCGCCTGGTCCGATAACAGCACCGATCATCTCCACTGGGATCATGATCGTTGTGAGCTTCGGAGCATACTGCGAGAGATCTTCGTTTGGCTTGCTCATGTGAGCATTCATGATGCCGAGGATGTGCAGACGACCATCACGCGCTTGGGCAAGTGCCTGACGCATGATCTCGACCGACAACCCCTCAACCTTGATGTCCATCTGACAAGCCGTTATACCAGTTGTTGTGCCTGTAACCTTGAAGTCCATGTCGCCCAAGAAGTCCTCGTCACCAAGGATATCACTGAGGACGGCAAAACGGTCACCTTCAAGGATCAGACCCATGGCGATACCGGAAACGGCATTCGTCATCGGCACGCCGGCATGGTACAGCGCAAGTGAACCCGCGCATACTGTTGCCATTGATGAAGATCCATTAGACTCAAGAACGTCCGATACAACACGTATGGTGTACGGGAAGTCTGCTTCGTTCGGGATGAATGGCTCAAGGGCGCGCTCTGCAAGGTCTCCGTGACCTGTTTCGCGACGACTCGTGAAGCCGAAACGACCCGTTTCGCCCGTTGAGAACGGAGGGAAGTTGTAGTGCAACATGTACTTCAACTCATACGTTGGACGAAGTCCATCGATGAGCTGTGCGCTCTTCTTTGTTCCGAGTGTTACGGTTGTGAGCGATTGCGTCTCACCACGTGTGAAGAGAGCCGAGCCGTGCGGACGTGGCAGAACTCCGGTTTCAACCGTGATCGGGCGGATCTCATTGGTCTTACGACCATCGAGACGAACGCCATCGGTGAGGATCATCTCGCGCATTTCGCGCGCTTCGATCTTCTTCACGATGCTGCTCACAACCTTGTCGACCTTGATCGCTGCATACTTCTCTGCGTCCGCAGCAACAACTGCCGCTGCCGCATCCGTTGCGAGCTTCTTCACTTCAGAACGGAAGGCGTTCCGTTCTTCCTTCGATGAGCTGATGCGGATCTGCTTGCGGATACGATCTGCGATGGCGCTATCGATGGCACTGACGATCTCTTCCGGCGGAGCTGTTGAAACAACTTCACGCTTGGTTGGATTCACCAATGCAGCGAGTTCGCGCTGCAGGGCATTGATCTCGCGGATCATCGTGTGTGCGAATTCCATAGCCGCTACGAAGTCGGCCTCAGAGATCTCCTTGCTAGCCCCTTCTACCATCACGATGGATGTGTCGGAACCCGCAACGATGATCTCAAGGTCAGATGCTTCGATCTGCGACCACGTAGGGAGGACAACGAATTCACCGTCTACACGGCAAACGCGTACTTCAGAGACCGGACCCGAGAACGGAATGTCACTCGTTACAAGTGCCGCAGATGCACCGATCACAGCGAGCATGTCCGGCTCGTTCTCAAGATCGTACGAATAGACCGTGCTGATCACTTGGATCTCGCTACGCCATTCTTTTGGGAAGAGTGGGCGAAGGGGGCGATCCATCAAACGAGATGCGAGGATCTCCTTGTTCGATGGACGTGCTTCGCGACGGAAGAATCCGCCTGGGATCTTGCCCGATGAAGCTTGCTTCTCGCGATACTCACACGTGAGTGGGAGGAAGTCGAGATCTGGCTTAGGATCAGCCGAAGCATTTGCTGTTACGAGTACCATTGTGTCGCCGAAGCGCACCATGACCGCACCAGCGGAAAGTTTAGCAAAGCGACCTGTCTCGATCGACAGTTCTTTGCCGTTGATGGTCTTTTTGACCGTATGCATGGAAAACCCTGCAATGTGTGAAACAAGGGCATCATGCCCAATTCACTTCGGTCGGCAGCGAACACCGTGATCTACTATCACTCCTTGGCGCAGTACACTACGATATACTCCGACAAAGAGTGCCACGATGTTGGCATGATGCATAGTTGCCAACCGAAGTCAGAAAACGGTCGACGGCGCCCG
>CAMCXP010000012.1 GCA_945883395.1 Melioribacter roseus P3M-2 | reverse complement strand
AAACGTTAATCCCGTAGGGGCGACCCTATGTGGTCGCCCCGTAATGATACGTGGTCGCCCCGTAATGATATGTGGTCGCACGTAATGAATCACGCAATGCCATTGTGCGCGCATTGATCGACGCACACGACACGCTCACAGCGCGATGTTCAGACCCACCTGTACATTCGGCATCACGCCGAGATCGCCGTAGTCGTCACGAAACCCGAGACCAGCCTCTGCGTTGAAGTAAAACGTATTCGAGCCGAAGAGGGGAGTGTTCACGCCGATTTCAGGTCCGATGACGCCACCGCCAAGCGACCATGACTCGCCGCTATCGAATAATGAGAACTCGATGAGCGAGACGTAGTGATACCGGAGGCCAACATAGAATGGTCCTCCACCGATCGAGTACCCGGCGCCGAGGGAGTAGATAGCTCCGAATGACAGCTGAGCGGTTGCGTCAACGACGAAGGTGCGATCGGCTGGTGTGCCGGCGAGGTACGCGACACGCGGACCAAGGATGCCAGGGAATCCGGCTTGGAGTCCAATAGTGAAATCGTTGGCGCGGGCCGCGGTGAAGGCAAGTAGCGAAACGATGAGTAGAAGTAGACGCTTCATGTGTAATCCCCCGGATGCTAGATGTGATCATTCTACGGCCGAAATATACCCATACGTACGTAGTCTTACGACGGTCGTATCTTGCGCCGACTCAATACGGAGACATCTATGCGCATACGTACACGCGCCATCGCCATCGCTGCATTCTTCACAGCACTTACTGCATGTTTCGATGCCATTGGACAAGAGATTCCACAGCCGCGTACCGTTCGTGCGACGAATGGTGTGTTGGTTGATACGTTGAATCTTGTGATGACAACCTTAGACATTCAGGGTCGAAAGGTCGAAGCACGCACGTACAACGGTAGGACTCCCGGTGATCTATGGCGCGTGAAGCCAGGCGAGACGATGAAGATCCATCTCAATAATCAGTTGCCCCCTAACCCAGATCAAGACCTCCCCGATCAAGGCAACTATCCACAGCGTGCTAATACGACGAACCTTCACGTGCACGGCTTGAATGTCACTCCAAAGAATAATGGCGACAACGTCCTGCTTTCGATTCTACCCGGCGAGAAGTTTGATTTCGAGTTTGTGCTGCCGGATGATCACGCGGCAGGTACGGACTGGTATCATCCGCATCATCACACATCAACGTGGTCGCAGGTTGTAAATGGCCTTGCTGGTTCAATCATCGTTGATGACCCAACAGATCCAAGTATCACCGATCCTGCGCTACTTGCGATGGAGGATCGAGTGTTCCTGTTCTCATCGTTCAACGTAGACACAACAACGAACACCATTCCATATCCACAGCGACTCACATCGAAGACCGCACTCCAGCCGTTGGTCGGTATAGACAGCCCTGTGTTCGTGAATGGTGTCCTTGGTGGTGCGGTCACAATGCGTCCCGGAGAAATTCAGCGCTGGCGCATGATTAACGCGACGTACGAATTCACGATGCGTCTTCATTGGAAGAAGATTGTCGGTACGGACACTGTCGACGTAGAGCATCTCAATATCGCTCGCGACGGACTGTACTTTGCGCAAGCTTCGCCTGCGTCGTGGGTGCCATTTACAGCTGGCTCACGAGCAGACATGCTTGTTTCAGCGCCGACAGACGATGCGACGTACATCGTGATCATGAAGACGCTTGATCGCAACATGAAGGAAATCGAGAGTCGCGTAATGGCTACGATTGTTCGCGCAGGGGAACCCGTCGTGCCAGCAATGACGATGCCAGAGAAACTTCCGCTCGCAATCAAGCGAGGATCCATCCGTAAAGAAGAGATCACGGGCACACGTGAAGTCGTATTCCGCATCGGCGACTTCGGTGGAATCCCGACTGACTCAACGGCAATCAGCCGCATATTCACAATCGACAACTCGCCGTTCAACCATGACGTCGTGAACATGACTGTCAAGGCTGGAGATGTTGAGGAATGGACGATCCGCAACGAGAGCGACGGATGGCACCCATTCCACATTCACATTAATGAGTTTCAAGTTGTAGCGATCAACGGTCAGTACATGGAACAACCAGTATGGCACGATGTATTGCTGCTGCAACCGCAAACCACATATACGATCCGTCACCGCTTTGATGACTTTGATGGCAAGACGGTGATGCACTGCCACTTCCTTCCACACGAAGATTGGGGCATGATGAACATCATCGACATTCTACCACGGACATCATCTGTCGATGAAGAACCGTGGAAGAATCCTATGGCGTTTCCAAATCCAGTTGCCGGACGTCTCCAGCATCTTAGCGTTCGCCTTCCAGAGTTCCTTGACGATCAGCCTGTAACCGTTACTCTTCATGATGTTCGTGGCGAAGAGCTACAGTCAATCACGACTACCGCAGCAGCGACGCCAACGGTGCGATTCAATGTTGATGATTACACAGCTGGCTCGTACTTCGTCCGCATCAACGATGGACGTCGCTACAAGGTGAGCGAGATGGTGGTGCTTGTTCGATGAAGATCATCGTCCTTGTGTGTGCACTCATTGCATTCTGCACGGAGGCGCATGCACAGCAACGAACGTTCGAACGATTGCCTGTTGTCGTTTCTGCAGGGGGCGATACAGTCGACCTGCTCGCAGTATCGGAGAACAGACCGATCATTCTCGTACGACACCTCGGTGCAACGTGCTCGCATTGCGTCGAGCAAGTACGCGCGCTTCTTCGCTACCACACCGTGTCTGGCCCCTTGCCCTGCATGGTCTATGCTATCTCGTCCGACGATGTGCCGACGTGTGATACGATGACGCGCAAGCTCGCTATCGACACAACCGCGCTACGTCTGTGTTCGGATGCAGACGATGCATGTGCGAATGTACTTGGTTGCGTGATCGCTGAAAAGGATGGCACGATCACCGATCTGCATCTGGTCATGGTACTTCACCGACGTCGTGTGATCTTCGAGCACTACTCGATTACGCCGTTGATGAGCTTTGGTGATGTGATGCAGGTAGCATCGAGCGCAAAGCGGTAAACGCGAACAAGCTTACAGCTTAGCTATCCACAGATAGATCGGCATGCCGATGGTGATGTTGAACGGGAACGTCACACCAAGCGCCATCGGAATGTACAATCCGGGGTCTGCCTTCGGCCCTTGAAGATGTCGGTCGTGAATGGCTTGATGCCCATCGCAGCCTTTTCATCGGAAATCATGCCGACGATAAGACTGCCCATGATCATGAGCACACTGCCGTTTGTGAACGAGTGATGCAGAACATCACGCATCGATAGCGGGGCGTCATTCTCTTTGTCGTAGATCGACATCAGCATCACGCCGACGATAATGGCTGGCGCTTCCATGAGCGCCATCACCGCAACCATGTGTCCACCAAAGACCATTCCCTGAGATTCGAGAACAGTTGACGCCGTTACGAAGGTCACTGCACTCACCGAGCCATACGCCGCGGCCACCGCTCCAGCGTCGGCCACCGATAGTCGGCGTTCGAGAATGAAGAACGTGTAGAGTGGAATAACCGATGCTACCACAAGGCCAGCAACACACGACCAGATGATCTCTTCCGTGAGCGGACTATGAATCAGTTCTTGTCCGCCCTTGAAGCCAATCGAAAACAGCAGGTAGAGGCTGATAAATTTCGCCGAGCTCGCCGGGATCTCGAGATCACTCTTGACACGCACAGCAAGAATCCCCAACAGGAAGAAGAGGAGTGTGGGGTTGGTGATGTTCGATATGAGAAGCTGGAAGTCCATAGGCGCACAAAGATACCCCAGTGCTCTGTGAATGCAGGTCGTTATGCTTTTCTGACATTCGCGTAGTTTTCGGCATGGAGAACGAGATACTACCCGGATACACGCTGCATCCGGTAACCGAAGAAGAGTTCATGACGCTCTATAACGAGCGAGAGTCGCTGTATTTCGCCGGATTCGAGCAAACAGACCTCGTCGGTGATGTGTCGGATCGCGACCGTGAGCAATTCGCCCTACGGCACAAAGCATTTACAGGTGGCGAGCGGTTTCAGTGGTTCATTCAGCACAAGGGTGACATCATCGGATGGACGCTTGCGCAGCAGGATGATCCGATCACACTGCTCATGCGCAATACCGCTGTCGACCCTGCGCATCGCCGTGGAGGGGTATACACCGCCTTGTTGGCATTCGTCGTTGCCTTCGCCCGAGAACATGGCTACCAGCGTATTACGTCAACGCATTCCGCGACGAATAATGCGATTCTGATACCGAAGCTGAAAGCAGACTTTATGATCAGTGGAATGCATGTTGACGAGAGGTTCGGTGTGATGGTGCATCTCACGCACTTCCTCTATCCGCATCGTAAGAGCGTCGTTGAGCGCCGTGTTCGCGGCTTCTAGCTCAAATGATATCGTATTTTCGAACCGAACAATCCGTACACGACAGGGGGTTTCAGTGCACAATTTCTATCGCCTACTCACGCTAAGTCTTCTCGTAGCCACATTCGTTGCATGTTCAACGACTGATCCGGTTGAGACACCAACCCGCATTCGTAAGAACGCGAAGAACCTTACCGCGCAAGAGAAGGCTGACTTCGTGAATGCTGTCCTGAAGATGAAGCAGACGCCGTCGCCGTACAATGCTGAGCTGAACTACTACGACCAGTTTGTTGAGTGGCACTTGCTTGCCTTCTATTGCGTGCCGAACGATAACACACATGAGATGTACCCAGCGCACCAACGTCCGTCGTTCTTGCCCTGGCACCGCGTATATCTCGACATGTTCGAGAAGGCACTCAAGCAAGTCTCAGGGAAAGACATTGCCGTACCATACTGGGACTGGACAGATCCGAGCTCTACAGCTGCTGTGTTCTCTGATGACCTGCTCGGTGGTGACGGCGATCCGTCACAGAACTACGCCGTAACAACGGGTCCGTTCCGCAAGGATGCATGGATAGTTCGCGTCTACGACACGCGAGACCTTGAAGCAATCTTCATTGAAGAGGATACCGATCCGAACGTTGTTCAATACCTCGTGCGTGGCTTTGGCAAGTTCAAGGATAGCACGGTAACGTTGCCGAGCGTAGCAGAGCTGAACAACACGCTGAGTATAAACAAGTACGATTCTGCGCCGTGGGACTCATCGGTTGATACAGCTGTGAGCTTCCGCAACTCTCTCGAAGGCTGGCGTCACACTGCCGGCGATACGTGCAACGAAGGCTTTATGGATGTTAAGTGGACGCCAACAAAGCGCAGCCAGATGCACAATGTTGTCCACTTGTGGACAGGTGGTGTGATCAAGACAAATGGCAAGATCATCGGTGGCAACATGACAACAGATACATCACCGAACGATCCAGCATTCTGGCTGCATCATGCTAACATCGATCGCATCTGGACTGCTTGGATGAATCGTCATGGTCGTGTCTACGAGCCTGTAACTGGCGGTCCAAAGGGCTCGAACCTCAACGACGTCATGAAGCCATGGGGCATGCGTACCGATGGTAAGAACACACCGAACTCGGTGCTCGACCATTCAGTGTTCAACTTCGACTACGACGTCGTGCCGTAACTCACAACTCTGGTTACCCTGAACTCTGGCAGGCCCCATACATCACTAGAACGTGTCGGTGATGAGTCCGTAGCCGATCATGCCGAACAGCGCGACAACATGGCACAGCAACCATGCACGCTGCCATAACGGACGTTCTGCCCAAGGCTGTTTCTGATCGAAGGGATCGAACACGAGCGCAATGCCGAGGTTCGACATCGCTGTGGTCATGTTGCCCTGCGCGAGCATCACCATGGACAAGACGACAAAGCCGGCGTAGAGGAAGCGATTGATCTTTGGATTTGTGTTGTTTCTTGTGTTGATGGATTGGCTGTTCAAAGATGCGCACTGAACGCTGTGTACGAACGAATGTTGCATTGCCCTTCCTAGCGAGACAACGACTGCTAGCAGAGTAATTTAGCACCCTACCAAACGAGAACTATGCGGGGATGTTGGTATGATCACATTCACACCAGAACAGCGCAACGAGCTCATTCAGCGTACGACAACCAAGGTCTATTCGATGTTGTTGCGATGCTCGACAAACGCGTAGATGAAGTGCGTGAGTCAATCCTGGCACTTGAAAAGGCGGAGACGACGTAGATCTGCGTTACCGTTACTTCCTCGTCGTCAACACACCTGTTTCGAGGTCGTAGTATGACCCAACAATCTTGATCTTGCCTTCTGCTTCGAGTGTTGCAAGAATCTTGCTACGACGACGAATCTCCGCGACAACATGATCTACGTGTGCTTGGGAGACACTCTCGACGAAGGTTGTATTCTTTGATGTGCGATCGGATGTCGTGCTTGGCGTTTGCTTGACGACTGGACGAATCTTCGCGAGCAGGATTCCGATGTGATCAATCTCCACATCATCAATTGCCCCCTTCACGGCACCGCAGTTCGTGTGGCCAACAACGAGGATGAGCTTGGATCCCATAACGGCACAGCCAAACTCCATGCTGCCAAGAATGTCGTCGTTGATCACGTTACCAGCAATGCGCGCTACAAAGACATCTCCCAGACCTTGATCAACGACATCTTCGATAGGGATGCGGCTATCGAGGCAACTGAGAATCACGGCCTTCGGGTACTGTCCGCCCGCCGTTTTGCGCACCATCGCACTATGATCACGACGTGTGATGGTTTCTTGAGTGAATCGACGATTGCCTTCTTGAAACTCCTGCAACACGGCATCAGGTGTCAACGCATCTTGCTGCTCCTTTGTCATCACGTGCGATGACTGTGAAACGGCAGCGATTGTAGACGCCACGAATACCATGCAAATGAGCAGAAATGTGCGTGTGTCCTTCATGAGAGTCTCCAGGGGTAATTGTAACGTTCGCGATAAACCCGACATTTGTAGTTGGTCAGCAATATAACACTAGTAGGTAATCCCATGAAGTCAACGTTCCTCATTCTTATCGCTGCACTCGTGAGCATTCCACTGTTGGCGCAGCGAACGGTAGGTGTGATCACACATAATTCTACTCGCGCGTTCAAAGGGTACACGTTACTTGCACCGATACCTGCTACAATGACGTATCTCATCGACAACGATGGACAGGTCGTGAACGTATGGAAAGCGAACAATCCCACAGGTCAGGTTGCGATGTTGCTCGACGATGGTTCATTGCTCCGCACTGCTGCGCCGCAATCCCAATGGATGCAGGGCGGTGGGGCAGGGGGCATGGTAGAGCTCTACAGTTGGTCGGGTGAACGCCTCTGGCAATACACACACCTTAGCATAACTGCACGAGCGCATCACGACGTAGAGGTGCTGCCGAACGGCAACATCTTGATGCTCGTATGGGAGAGTCACTCGCGCGATGAAGCTATTGCGCAGGGACGTCCATCAGCTCGACTCACCGAAAATGCACTATGGTCGGAACGTGTGATCGAAGTAAAGCGTACAGGTCCAACCACAGGCGAAGTTGTCTGGTCGTGGTCATCGTGGGATCATATGACCCAGGATGTCGATCCATCGAAGCCCAACTATGGTGTCGTTGCAGACAACCCCGAGCGCATCAACATCAATGCGGGCGGCACACGGTCTGACTGGCTGCACGCAAACTCGGTTCGCTATAATGCCAAGCGCGATGAAGTGATGATTAGCATTCACAACCTAAATGAGATCTGGATCATCTCGCGGAGGAGTGGCGATATTGTATATCGCTATGGCAACCCGATGAACTACAAACGCGGCACGCAGCAGAATCAAGTGCTCTTCGGACAGCACGATGCGCGGTGGCTAACCGATACGCGTGTGATGATCTTCAACAACGGCAATGGACGTTTCGGTGGCAATGGATCGTCGGTCGATGAGATCGATCTGCCGCTCAACGAAGACGGAACATATCGTCGCGACCCAACCTCAGCCTTTACACCTGCTGCACCGATCGTTGTGTATCCTCCGACGATATCAACGAGCTTCTATGCGCAGAACATCAGCGGTGCTACGCGATTGCCAAACGGTAATACACTGTCGTGTCTTGGTCCATCCGGTGTGCTTGTGGAATCCACACCCGACGGTGATGAGGTGTGGAGTTATGTGAATCCAGTTGGCATGAACGGCGTCGTCTCCCAAGGGCAAACCCCACGCAACAACATGGTCTTCAAGACCTATCGCTACGGCTTGGACCATCTTGCGTTCACCGGGCGCACGCTAACACCTCGTGGACGACTTGAAGAAGGACCGCTATCGGTTGGTGAGGTTATCGAGCACATGGGCATCACATACGAGCTTGATATTGTGAACGACCGGGTCGTGGTGACCAACAACAATGTTCAACGTGTTGTGATATCGTGCTACGACCTCCGTGGCGCTTTTCTGGGAACCGCACATGACGGAACACTCGAAATAGGTCGACATGTCATCAACGTGCCGTCAGCAACTATTATGCTTCAGCTTCACCGCAGACAGTAACCATTTCCAGCGCCATCGTTTCTTGTTCGCCGGGAGGGTTCCTGGTACACACCGCTGAAAGGGGAAACGATGCACGCACGTCATGTGATACTCTCGTTCGCAGTCTACATTGCAACTGCGACATCAATGTTGGGTCAGACCCATCCAGCCATCACTTCGTGGATTATCAACACTACGGGCATCACGGGTAGGCATTACCTCGCGAACAATCCGACACCGATCGTCGATACGGCGAAAGCAAACGTGCAGCTCGTGCAGTACTCGGGTACCTACTCCTACATCAGGTGCAGTGGTATTCCTTCGTATGTGATTGGTCCGTATCGCGATGGCAATCCATCAATCGCCGTCAATCGTAACTACCTTTTCAAGATTCCGCTCAAGCCAGCAGTACAGACGGGCGCAAAGACAGCCGTCGGCCTCGGGCACATCGCTGTATTGATCAATGGCGTGCCGGTGTACAATTACGCCGACGCACGTTCATACAACAACCAGAACGTGTGGCATCAGAACGCGATCGTATTCGAACGTGCTGGATTCGATTGCGCAGTGGGGCACCCTGCGCCAATTCAGATGGGTCCTCCTGGGCAAGGTGGAGGCGGAGCGCAAGGACAATACCACCATCACCAGAATCCCACCGCATTCAACATCGCCAAGGTGAAGATGTCGGATGTGTGCGATATGTATCTCGCAGATGGACTCTACATCCCCGACTCTACGAAGCATGGTCCGCTGATTGGCTTCTCCTTTGATGGCTTTCCAATCTACGGCGCCTATGGCTGGGCAACTGGTACAACGAACGTCGCGCGGATGCGTCCGAGTTACCGTCTACGCAACATCACAGAGCGAACGACACTTGCCAACGGTACGGTGCTCGCTGCAGCACAGCACGGACCAAGCCTTACGCAACAAGCGCTGGGGTCCTATGCAGAAGACTTTGAGTACGTCGCAGGATCTGGCGATCTCGACGAACATAACGGACGCTTCTGCATTACGCCAGAATATCCAGAAGGCACGTATGCATACTTCGCAACCATCGACGCAGATGGAGTGTCGACCTATCCGTATGTGATAGGGCCAACCTACTATGGTGTTGTGGCAACGGAGAACTTCCCCACACGAGGACCAGGAGCAGGATCAACCGGTGTGACGATTCAAGAGTCCGTAACAAGCTATGTGCCAGCGACCCACGTTGATGATGTTGTTTCGACTGTGAATGCGGTTGTGTATCCAAATCCAGCGCATGACATTCTTGTTGTGCAGGTCGCGACGCCATACCATCAATCAATACACGTTGAACTCGTTGATATGGCTGGACGTGTTCTCCGCGAAACACGGATCAATCAGGGAAGCACGATGTGCTTCATCGACATGCAAACTGTGTACGCGGGCGCATACATGGTGCGCATCCAGCACGAGAACAACTCGCAATCGATACCAGTCGTAGTAGGAGAGTAACCTGTACATGAATGCCGGGAAAGTATAGTTCCCGGCATTTCAAGCTTCGGTGTTACTCAGTTATCAATTGATGCTAGATCCGCTATAAGCTGGCGATTCTTTACTCTGCGATTCGTCATTACGTCAGCGACATACGTCCGATATGCTTCTTCGCCTCCAAATACCTCAAGAAGCAGATCTTGACGTCCTACGATACGCCTTCGTAAACCGACGCACTCTAGATAGTTCGAGAATGGCCAATCGAGCGGGGAATCAACGAGTGAGCCCTTAACAGGATTCAAGTGAAGATAGCCGCAAAGCTGCTTAAAGTACGAGGTGCTTGGTACGTGCTTGAGTTGATATCTACCCTGAAATATGGTCCCTGTGCGATGCAGGATAGAGTTTATCCTGCGTGAATAGCACCAGCACAAGCGCTGCATGAATGACGAGAGATTGCCACCCTTCTCAACCCGAACTAGGAGGTGAAAGTGATTCGGCATTAGACAGACAACAACGACTGATATACAACACTCCTTGGCAAAGCGTTGGAGATAGTTGAGAAACAGGTCGTACATCCGTAACTCAATGAAGAGAGTCTCTTTGAGAGCACCCCGGTTATAGACATGATAGAATTCACCTTCATGTACTTCGATGTTACGACCAGGCATATGAGACCTCATTCTGATGTGGAATAGGAGATAGTTCTTGAGAGTCAGCCGGCTGACATTGCGTGACACCTTCCATGCCGGGTACTATACTTTCCCGGCATTCAACCAATCTGTTCCGTACGTTTGACGCATCTCATCATCAAGGGGTTCTGATGAAGCGTCTTCTGTGTACACTGCTGCTCATTGCATCGACGCACTCACTTCGTGCCGGAATCAGTGAGCCATGTCTCGCTGTAAAGATTCCGCTCTCCGATCGCATCGCTTCGTCAAGCGCGGTTGTCTACGGCAACGTCGTCTCGCAGAAGGCTGTCTGGGACGATGCGCAACGATCGATCTACACGATCAATCGTGTATTGGTGTCGGACGTGTGGAAGCAGACCGATCTTGTGGGCGACACGATTACCGTGATCACTGAGGGTGGTGACATGGGAACGATGGGACGCACCGTGATTGGTACCCTCAAGCTTGATGTTGGTGATGAGGGCTTCCTCCTCCTCGAAGCAACGCGTGCAAACGACACGCGTTTCACCCGTAGCGGCGTAACGTCATTCTTCCGTCCGTATGCCGAGGTGCAGGCGCTCTTCGCACAGATAGAAGATGGTGCCGTGCGCGACTGCTGGGGTGTGATTGCGAATACCACCGCCCGTGTTGAGCAGCGCTTTCTCTCGGGCTTCCCACATGCTTCACGCGCAGCGTTCCAACGTGCGCAGCCTCCACGGCGCAATGTGAAACTATCGGACGTTCTGCAGGGCACGATAACATTCTCTCCAGAGCGCGTGATAGGGGGCATGGGCGATCCACTCACGATTCGTGGTGCAGGCTTTGGTGCACAGCGTGGATCGAGCTACGTGACGTTTACCACTGATGGAACGAACTACCATAGCGCAGAAGCTGCGCAGGGATTCGCGTATCGTTCATGGTCGGACACAGAGATCGTTATTGAAGTACCACCGTCGTACTCAGGCAAGGTGCGTGTAGTTGTTGGTGCAACGGTGCATGAGTCTGCCGATAACGTACGGGTGACGTCGAACCTCGGTGCACGCACACTTGTGCCGTTGACATACACCAATCTTGTTACGACGAACACAAATGGCGGCTATACGTGGGCAATGGACCCAGTGCTGTTCGACAATGCTGATGCGCGCGCGTGTGTCGAGAGTGTGATGCGACAGTTCCGTTGCAAAACAGGTATGAGCTTCGACGTTGCGCAGACACCTGCTACTGCGGGATATGCACTGAATGACGGTATCAACGCAATCGTCTTCGATGCACCCGGCTACGAGCTTGGTGCAGGCGCAGTGGCCTACTGCGACTGGATATGGTACTCGTGTATCCTTGGAACGGAGACGTTCTACTGGGTGCGCGACACCGACTGTCGTCTATCACGCAAGTTCAATTGGTACTATGGCAACGGCAAGAACCCAGAGTTCGGTATGGCAAAGCTGCGTTACGTGCTGTACCACGAAATCGGTCATGCGCACCAGTTCGGACATGTAAGCGAATGGGGCGAATCCATGCACCCAATTGTACAGGCTCTACCAGCAGAAGAATGGCTCGAGCGCGATACCATCACAGCGAGCGAACAACGCGTCGGGAAGTTCTTCACCGAGCGCTGCCGCTCGTTTACGTTCCGTGCATGCGGTGTGCAGCCGCTACTCGCACCGTCTACTGATGACTGCAATACGGATCCAACGAGTGACGTTGAGGAAGATCATCACCATGCCGACCTCACACTTGCACCGCAACCATCAGATGATGTTGTTGTGCTGACAGATGCAGCAGGTGATACACCTGAACGAAGCGTCGAGATTCTTGACCTGCGTGGCACGCGTGTATCATCGAGCACATGGCCGATGCAACAGCAGCGCATCACACTCGATGTGCGCCCCCTTGCAACGGGTCAGTACGTGATCGTTGTGCGTGATGCACGAGGTGTGCAGCGCACACAGCCGCTGATCATTCAGCGTTGAACGACGCGAACCAGGTCTTTTGATCTTTTACACCATAGATGAACACCCCGCGGTGATCCGCGGTGGGTCCGGCCGAGTGCGCTGTTGTTGGTCCGCCACCGATTAGCGTTTGAAAGCCCACAGGCAGCTCTGCGATATAGGTCGGCGTTACCTCGTCCTTGCCTCCGTTGTAGCAGCGAAGCGGCGTTACCGAGCGCCAGCGATACCCGTGTGTGCTTTGCAACGTTTGCCAGTACGGTGTTTCGCCGCCGATGCTTGATGCAACGAAGTCTGGTTGCAGCATGTCAACAATCTTGGCTGGCACGATTGCACTGTATTGCGTCCAGTTGATGCGGCTCGCATGGAGGTCCCGCGCAGCTTGGAGGTATTCGGGCTTGAACGCACCGGCGCTCAGACCAGGACTATTGTAGTAAAACTCGTGTGCGTTGATCTGCAATGCTGCACATCCTGTGAGGTAGACAGCATCCACTGGCTGCCAGTTGTTGATCCAACGATTCATGATCGTGTAGATGTCAGTAGGAGCGCTTGCTGCAGCAGCGGCTGTTACTGGGATCTTCAGGTTCTCGAGATGGTTGAGGAACACGAGTGTTGCCCAGCCACCTTGCGACCAACCACTCAAGAAGAATGATGTTGGCTTATATCCAACTTCGTTGAGAATCACCTTCGACGTGTAATACATGTCGACGCATGCTTGCTGCGTGCTTGCCTTCACGAGATAACTATCCGGTTCGTCGGAGAGCCCCTTACCGAAGTAATCAGCTGCAACCACGATGTAACCGTCGCCGGCGAACTGTGCGATCATCAGACGCGTTTCGTACGACTCTTCTGGATACGACGGCACTGCAGTTTTCGAGAACACCGTTCCGTGTTGATACATCACGACTGGGAGGTTCTTTCGTGGCACGTTCGGCACAGCGATCAGACCAGAAGCACGTGTGCGACGATTCATTTGTTCTGGCACAACCGACGTGTATGCAACGCGGTACAGATTGACGCTGTTCTTCGCAGGTGGAAACGCAACTGTATTGTCGGGCGCAAACTCTTGCAGCTCCTTTGTGAGGATTGAATTTAGTCGATCAACCGAGTAGGTGCCGAGAAACTGATAACTCACGCCTGATGGAAGCTCAATAGACTTCATATCGGGCTTTTGAGCGGAGGCGATCGACGCGATGGCGATGAGTACAGCTGAAACGAAAAGGCGCACGGAAGGTCCTTCGGGGATGAAATGTCGTAGTGGCATCAAACCTATGCATTCTGCCTAACTTTCGGCTTCACCATCAACGAGGGGTGTACTATGCGCAGTCGCATTCTGGGACTTCTGTGCTGTATTGTACTCGCAGCACCACACGTCATTGCACAACAGCCTGAATGGCTCTTTCAGATACCGAAGTATGGTCGGTTGAAAGGGGGCACTGGGTACTTGAGTGTCGATCGAACGCGATCGACGATCCTCTTCGACGGGGGTGCGTACGATACGTATGCTACGTCGGATGGTGGGGAAACGTGGCGGACAATCTTCGATATCAAGATGTTCTTCATCGATGTGGCGACGCAGTGGACCATTGACTGGTCTGGCAAGTGGTACTTCGTTGGCAATGTCTACATGAAGATTCCCGTCAATCTGGTATCGGAAGATGGCGGCAACACAATTCGGTACCTCGTCAAGGACACGAGTGATTTGGGGTTCTACGGTCGCTATGAACTTCGAGCCAAGTACATCCAGCCGAGCACTGTCATCTTCGATATCCAAGACTCTCGTCACCCATTTGACGGCGCGAACATCTCGTGTAACGCCGGTACCTCATGGAAGAACGTGAAGTGGCCATCGATTGTGTATAACGTAATGATGCTTGCGCCAATTCGTCCGGGATACTTCGGCATGGTAGATAGTAAGGGAATGACCATCGAGGTTGATGCGTGTACTGGCGAACAGACACCGACGCAGATCGATAGCAGATCACGATGGATGCAACTGCGGAACGGTACAGTTATTCAGATCCCCTGGCGTGGCGGAGTATCGATCGGACCTCGCAGTACGCTTGCGTTTCGAACCGATACCACATACCAAGCTCCCGGCGACACGATCGCGCGTAAGATCAACTGTCAATACGTCGGTCTCATCAACGACTCACTCGCGCTTGTTGTTGGCCGATACGGCGAAGTATGGACTGTCGGACACGACGCTGTACTCAAGCCGCATTACCTTCCGAAACGCTACACAGCATATCAGCAGGTTACCGCTGTTGGTTCGCTCGGTGATCGACTACTCGTAAAGACCTACATCCCAGAGGGCAATGCTGCAGGTGGAACTGTCTACACGCTGATCAATACGGCAACCGGGGCCACGACGATTCATACGCGTCCCGCCAGTGTAGAGTACTTCGCATTTATTGCGTCACTTGATCGGTACCAGATTGTACCTGTGAGCGATAGTGTGTGGTACGGCGGGTTTCAATCGGGCGAGCTACTGATGACGACCAATGCTGGCAGCACATGGAAGCTCGTGTCGAATATCAATCCTGATCCGCGATGGGGTGAGCGCTATATCAGTGTATCGCGGCTCTACCCGCGCGGCGATGGTTCGATGGCATTGTTGAGTGAGCACGGACGTGTGATGCTGAATGAGCCAGGCGTGAACTCGTGGGACATTGTTGTGTCGGGTCCGTTCCTGCATAAGATGAAGCTTTCGCCAAATTCAACGCAAGAGATCACACGAGGGTCGCTCTTGTTCGGACCAGATGCCAATCGTCAGTATCGACATCGATACGGTCCATCAGTACTTCACTTTGCCCATCCAGACACGATGTGGGTATCGGGAGATGTTGTAACGCGCTATGCATCCAATGGGCAGTTTATCGACACGGTACTCCCGCGGAAGTCACGCTATATCAAACAGCTCTCACCGAGCATCATTGTGTCGGCCATGGACTCCGTGTACTTCTCGTTCAATCAAGGACGAGAATGGGTATACGTGAGCAAGACCATGCCGGTACTCGTGCAGGGGAACGACACTACACGTGCTGCGATCGGAGACATGGTGGTAGCTAACGACGGGGCAATCATTGCAGGTCTGCGTGGAATGCGCATCTACGATCTCGACAGTGACGGACAGCGCGTACCTCGCGACACCACGCCCGGTGGACTCATCATCAGCACGAACGATGGCAACACGTGGGAGCGAATCCCAAGCACCATCGACACATCACTGTACATTTCATCGTTGTACAAGACGCCAACTGGTACGTTGCTGTGCATTGCTGCCGAAGTCAACATCGATCCGTGGTACATCAATTTTATTGGTGAGTACCGACGACGTCTAAGCCTGGAGATCAACGGGGACAATAAAGGCTATCTACTCGATCAATCGTACATCTACCGATCAACGGACAACGGTCGCACGTGGACGAGAGTCTTCGTCTTTCCCGACCGTCAGGCCCTCGGTGACACAGAAATACGCTTTATCGAAATGCCTGATGGACGAGTCATGGCGTTGCATCCGGACTTCGGAGTTGCGATCAGCGCCGACGACGGAAAGCGTTGGGCGGTAGGTGATCCGCTCAACATTGGCAATCCAGAGATCAACGACATCGTGTTCACATCTGACGGCTATGCACACCTTGCTACGTCTGAAGGCTACGCCCGCATGCGCACCGACGACATTGTCAGCGTCCGCGACGGTCAGGGCAGTCCGACGGACTCCGACATTACAGTGTCGCTCTCGCGTGATGGTCGGTTGAACGTCTCATCGACGCGCGACATCTCCGCACTCAACGTGTACGGGATCGATGGTTGCTTGGTCACACAAACGCGGGGCGTCGCACCGCAGCTCAGTGCAGATCTGTCATCGGCACCGGCCGGAGCCTACGCCATTGAAGCGCTCATCGGCGGTACTCCCGTACGCCGCATGGTAGCGTGGGTGAGGTGATGCAGAACATCAGCGCAATCCATCAAACCACGGCTTGATGTTGATCAGCGAATAGATGTACACTGCGCGGTGGTCGGCGTTTACGCCGGCGTCGATGGCTTCGGCTTGCGTGTTACCCACCGTGCGTTGGTAATCTGCAGCAATGCGTGCTACTTGCCATGGAATTGCTTCGTCGCGCAGACTGTAGAACGCACGCAATGGGGTGCGCATGCGCCAGCGATACGCCGCACCTGCGTCGAGGAGTTTCCAGAACGGCTTACTGGCTAGTCGACCGTCCGCATAGAACTGTTCTGTATACGCACTGTCTGGACGATGCGGCACGGCATTGTAGAACGAGTCATAGCTGATCTCGAAGCGATGGAGTTTCTGAGCAAGAGCGAGGTACTCTGGCTTAATCGATTGCTCAACGTATCCGTCGAGACCATTGTACGCATCGAGGGAGAGCATCAAGTTCGACAACGCAGCAACTGTAAATGGCGCAGCGAAGGGGCTGGGATTGTTCATCGACCCCGACACAAACAGCAATGGGTCGGCTGGACCCGAGGCAGTTGCTGCGGCGGCGACGGGGATGTTCTCGAGTTCCAATGCGCGCAAGAAGAGGAGCGTGCTGTAGCCCCCTTGCGACCAACCGTTCACGAAGAGCTTGCCTGGCGTGATGCTCTTTTGCTTGAGTACTTCGAGCGACGCACGATACATGTCGAGACATGCCTGCGCGGTGCTCTGCGCGACGAAGTAGGAGTTGGGGGCGGTACTACCGGCAGTTGTGCCGAAGTAATCAGCGCAGATCACGATGTAGCCTTGCGATGCGAACTGACTAATCATGAACTGCGTCTCGATGGAGCCGTCGGGATTACTTGGCACCCATGAGCGATCGAAGATTGTCCCGTGCTGGTAGCTGACGATTGGAGCCCCTTGCTTGACGCTATCGGGAATCGCAACGAGGCCGTAGGCAGTGACAGGTTGATTGCCCTTCTCTGGGATTACGGAACTGTATGTGACCTTGTACAGCGTTACGCCCTGTTGCGGACGCGTCATATCAGCCGAGAAGTCAGAGGCGTTCATGGTGCCGCCGGTAAAGAACAGCGGCAGACCGATATCGATAACAGCTTGAATGCGTGCAACACCATAGTGTCCGACAGAGTCGAAGCGCACCAACGTGCCAGGTGCCGACGGCGTTATCGGTTGTTCTGAGGTGCACGATGCAAGTACACCTACGATAGCGAGGATGAGGGCGATGCCCGAGATGTTGATTCTCATGGTGCGAATATGGGGGATTCGATGCAACTACGCTTTCTCACACCACATTATCGGCCTATCTTGGAGCCTACGCTACTTCTGCGTAGAGCATCTGAACACAGTCATTAGGTCCTACCATGTCGTCGACCTCGCGAGAGTTCTTGGGTCACCCCGTTGGTTTGTCGTACCTGTTCTTCACCGAGATGTGGGAACGCTTCAGCTTCTATGGCATGCGAGCACTATTGGTGCTGTACATGACGCAGTATCTGCTGATCGATCCATCGCTTTCGTCGAGCGTGATCGGATTCACGGCGCTTGAAGGGTTCTTGAAGGCGCTCTTCGGCGATCTCTCGGTGATTGGTGTGTCGTCGCAGATCTACGGACTCTACACGGGCTTCGTGTATTTCACGCCGTTTATTGGTGGCTTGGTGGCCGACCGCTACCTGGGTAAGACGAACGCAGTCTACGTGGGTGCGCTGCTCATGGCCGTCGGACACTTCCTGATGGCGTTTGAGAGCTTCTTCCTGATTGCGCTGCTGTTCCTTATTGCAGGCAACGGGATGTTTAAGCCGAATCTCACAGCACAAGTCGGCTCGCTCTATCAACCCGGCGATCAACGCGTCGACAGCGCCTACACGATCTACTACATGGGTGTGAACCTTGGCGCGTTCTTCTCGCCGATCGTATGCGGTACGCTCGGACAAAAAGTAGGCTGGCACTACGGCTTTGCCGCCGCCGGCGTCGGCATGCTCGTCGGAACCGTGGTCTATTGGATGGGTAGCAAGCACCTCCCGAAGCACAACCAAAACGTCATCAAGGCTACAGCTGAAGAAGAACAAGCCGGCAGTTCGAGCTGGGTGCGTCCATTGATTGTTATCGGGTACCTCTGCTTCGTAAACATCCTCTTCTGGGGTGTGTTCGAGCAGCAGGGGAATGCACTGCAAGTATGGGCCGATGAAAAAACGAACTGGAGTATTCTTGGTATCGACATTCCATCGTCGTGGTTCCAAGTGCTCAATCCATTCTTCATCATCCTGCTTGCGCCCCTTCTCAATCGTATTTGGGCAAAGCAGCGCGCGAAGGACAAAGAACCGGGCTCGATCGTGAAGATGGCCATCGGTTGCGGCTGGATGGCAATCGCCTTCTTGTTCATGATGTTCGTTGCGAGTCTTGCGCAAGGGGCTGACAAGATCAACGTGATCTGGGTAGCGAGTGTGGTGTTGTTGTTCACGATCGGTGAGTTGTATCTGTCGCCAATCGGACAAGCCATGGTGTCGAAGGTAGCGCCAGCACGCATGGTGAGCATGTTCATGGGCGTGTGGTTCTTGTCGAGCTTCTTCGGTAACTACCTCGCCGGATTCATTGGATCCTACTACGACAAGATGAGCAACCAGAACTACTTCGCCATCATGGTTGTGATGAGTCTCATCGCAGTGGTGATGTTCGTTGCGCCGCGCAAGCAGCTCGTGAAGTGGCTCGATCAGCGCGTGTAAGCGAGGGTACTACACCATGACAGAGATTCTCCTTGCGTGTTGCATTGCATTCCTCCTGATCATCGCTATTTGCGTTGTTCTCGTGTATCGCCGCTTGCAGCGCGCGCATCACGGCATTGTTGGACAAATGGAGAGGTGGGTGGTTGGATCGCTCTCGAGCATCGAGACGCGACTCCGCTTTCATTCGGCACTGCAGTCGCCTGGAGAGATCGACGTAGTTGTTGTGGTTACGCGCGATCGCAGTGCGCTGCTCGAACCATGTCTGCGATCAATCCACCATCACGAGCCCGGCGCTCACATCATTGCTGTTGATGTTGGGAGCACTGACGATACTGGAAACGTCCTGCAGCGTCTGGTGCATGAGCGTGTAGTATCCACAACCATCAACCACGCGCCGATGTCGGTTGCGCAGTGGCAGAAGGGCTACGGCATTCACGAAGCATGGCGCGTTGCGTCGATGCTCCATCCACGCAGCATCACCGTTGCCGACGACGACATGCTTGTGCGCGAGCCATTTCTCGCGGCGTGCGCAATCGTGTGCGAACATGCAGACGTTCGCGTTGTTGCATTGCACCGTGATAGCACGCAGGAGAAGAATCATCCCGTCGTGAAAACCGTCGAGCATGATGGCATGCGCATTGAACTCGGAGCAACGTTTAATGGAGCTGCATTCTACATGCCATGGACAACGCTCCACGCGTGGGGTCCGCCACCGTACAACGAAGGCAAAACCGAAAGCGGCGTTGAAGACTGGTACTACAGCCGCGCGCTTGAACAGGAAGGCAAACACGCCGCCTTCCTCCACCGCGTTGATGAACAGGCCGGAGTAACATCGTTGCGGGATGCGGTAATCCGGTAGGGGGCCCGGGGGTGTCTATTTGACAAACTCCACGTAATCAACCTCGAGGGAGAACGGACCCTCTTTCTTCTCGTTTGTGATGATGCCGAGTCTGACGATGCCCTTGAGTTGCGCAGGATCGAGCTTACCGCCGGTAGGCTCACCGATCTGATACTCGTTGAAGTCCTTGAAATAGATCGTGGTCTCTGTCCACGTGTTTGCCTTCGCGGTTCCGAAATCGCCCTTGAGATAAGGCTGCGTCCAGTTGCGACTGTTTTCGAGCGTGAACGCAAACCGTTGGTTGGCAGCCTTGAAACGGATTCGCACACCTTTGTAGTCCGACACGTCGAACCGACCGAACTTGGTCTTCACCGACGCGAACCCACCGTAGTTCTCCAGTGAGATCGTACCTGAGAGCACCATCGAGCTATCCGTGTACGCAAGGTTCGACGCCGTGATACCACCCATCACGTTATCCGATATCATGATCCATTCCTGAACTCCGCCCGCGGCACGTCCGAAGTTGATCATGGAATCCGAACTCGACATAGGAATCGTGGCCATGGCCATCAGGAAAACGAGAGCAGTGATCATCTGCGAACCTTAGCGTTGTTGTATTTGAATGGGCTGCAACATCATCCACATCATCATATATGGCTCCCCCGCTCGCGTGCGAGAGGAGGCCGGGGGGTGAGCCCCACCGTCTCCACGCTCACTGTTACAACCTTCTTGATCAGGCGAACGATGTACGTTGGATCGTCGTCGCGGTTGGGATCGTTGGTGATGCCGCTGCGTTTGTCGGTGCTCACTTGATACTGGTCGACAATCCAATCGAGGGCTGAGCGGTTGCCGAGCTTGTAGTCGTCGACGTTTGCGGGGATGCCGCTAAGCGTGAGGAAGTCGTTGACGATGAGACGTGTTGGATCTTTCTTGTCGCGCTTCATCTTGGTTACGCGGTAGCGGTCGCGCTCGGGTACTTGATCGACAGACGTTACAACAAGTCCGTATGGATGGAGGTAGCCTTTCGGGAGCGACCATTCTTCGTGCAACGCATACTCTGGTTGGTCTTCGTAGTGCACGTGCAATTCCATCAGACGTTTCCCGAGCTCCGCGACCTTCCAGAAGTTGTCGGCAAATGGGATACGCGGCAGCTCACGCTTGAGATTCGCAGCGTACTTCTCGCGATATGATGGGTCGTGCAGGATGCCATACACGTAGTGGAAGATGTCCAACTTCGTAATGGTGGAGTCGTTATAGTGAGTTGTGAACTGTTCTAAACCCCAGTCGGTGATTGCCTCCCGTCTTTCTAATGATTCACTGTAGAGCCATAGAGGGAAGCACTGAAGAGATGTTCCGCCACCATAATAGGAACCTGTAAGTATGATACGTGAGGCAAATGGCGAGAACGACTTTTCGCTACCAACACCGTTCAGCCCAATGACTATATTCTCGGCATACCTGTTGGGGAATATCTTGTGAAACTGATACCTACGATGGACGAGTAGATTGTCAAAATAAAAGTCCATCCGTGTAAATGGGTGATACGATGCGTCTTGAATCAAATCCCGATTAAAGTTGAGTCTCGTACCTCGGTCAATTGCGGCTTTCAACCTATCAGTCCATTTGATATCAAGACGCAATTCATTGTTTGTGTCTTCTGAAGCATTGTCAGCACGAAACATCCTATCGCGATAAATTGATTCTTGTTGATTATAGGCCAGCATGAGACGAGTAACGCGTTGAGATAACTCGTCTGCAGAAAATGAATACATCCAACTGTCACGTGCTGTAATGATTCCATAGGAGTGGTTTTCAAACAAACCGTTATCATCCACCGATTCCTTCAGTTTGCTTCCTATAGGTAGCATCTCATCCCAATCATCGGCCATACCTTCGGTAAGCCAGAGGTTTTTCTTGTTGTCGGCAACATCGGTGTAGTCGCAATGGAATGCATCGTCGAGGCGCTCGAGCTCGCGATACTTCTGCTTGCGTGTCCAGAACTCATCCATGCGAGCGTAGCGCACGTATCCGTCTTCGCGATCCGCGTGGTGTTCGAGGATCGTGATGTTCACGCCTACTTGGATTCCGAATACATTGTGTGTTGTTCCAGAAAGCTTCGGATTCTTCCGCACATTTCCGCCGAGATCAATGATCGAGATGCGATCGAAATCTTTGCGCATGTGCTTCCGCATTCCATCGAACGCGATTCCATCGAGAAAACCGTTGTTGGTAACGTAGCATACAATCCCCTCGCCCCTTGACAGGATACGATCGGATGCCATGCGAAATGCTTTGACGTATGGATCGCTGAGGTCTGCGCGATACGTGGCGGTAGAGTCCTTGACATAGGTTTCTTGAACTCTCTTATCAATCGCAGGATACTTGCGGTTCTTGTTGTTGTCGTTCTCATTCACCTGACCCGCATTGTATGGTGGGTTGCCAATGACCACATAGATCGGTGCATCCTTCTGACGTTGCACGCGCTCGGTATTGTCGTTGGTGAACATGCCCAGCTGACGATCTTCAACCAGCTCGAAGGTATCCACAAGGCAGATGCCCGGGAACGGCAGGTACTCGCCGGTGAGTTCGAAGTACAGGTGCTCGATGTTCAAGCAGGCGATGTAGTAGGGCAGGAGCATCACTTCGTTGCAGTGCAGCTCGTGCAGATACTTGTGCTTGAGTGACGCAGGGTTCTGTGCGTGGATCTCACGGATCACGCGCAGGATGAAGTTGCCCGTGCCAACGAATGGGTCGAGAATGTGCACGCCTTCGTTCGCAAGCGATGTTGCAAAGTCGCGCTGCAATGCGGCCTCCACGCTGCGCACCATGAAGTCCACGATCGGCTGTGGTGTGTAGACGATACCGTGTGTATCAGCAACCTTGACCGCAAAGCCCTGGAAGAACTTCTCGTACACGTGGTTCAGAAACGTCTGCTTTTGCGAGTAGTCATCGGTGCTCGCCGCCGCCATCTCAAGAGCTTTGTAGAAACGGTCGAGCGGCTTGAGAAAGTCTTCGACGCTCACGCCATAGCCCTGCACCAGCGTAGCGATCACGAGTTCTAACTCCGATGCGACGGCGTTCTTCTGCAGGAAGTCGTTCGCATTGAAGATCGTTGTGAAGATGCGCCGCGTCAGCAAGTGCTGAATGAGCATCTCTTCAACGGCTTCAACAGAGAGCGACGGATTGATGCTCTGTTGTACGAGCGTCATAAACCCATCGAACGCCGTTTGGAAGGTGCGATTGGTGCGACGTTGCTCGGTGAGGATCTTCAGCACGCCCTCGGCGAGCGTTGGGATGGTATTCTTGAATTCTTCGACGGCGTGTTCCCATTCCTTGATGTACGGTTGATCGTACTCGAAGAATGCCTTCATCACTTCTACCAGCTTCGGTGCCGTCGAAATGTCTTCGTCCAGCACACGACGTCCATCCTGGTACAGAATCGCCCGACCCGGCTGCCAGAATAGGATGTTCGACTGTGGGTAGCCATCAGCGAACTTCTTCTGCACTTCGACGCCGAGATCATCGTTTGTGTCTTTGGCTTCCCAGAAGCCCCGTGGCAGTGAAAACTGATCCAGTAGGGCACCGTCCACCGATGCGTTCCGGCGTCCTGTTCGCTTAATGGTATACTCTTCCACGAACTGCCAGCCGAGCTTCTTCGTGTAGATCTGCAACAGATCCTGAAACGCATTACGAACGGTCATCTCATTGACCTGTCCATGTTGTGCAAACGAGGCCAGCTCGTCGAAGTACTCTTTTATCGGCTTATGCGATGGCTTGATATCGAGCATAATGTGATCGTGGTGATAACGTATGAAGAAGCAGCCAAGATACACAGGGTATCGAATGAACCTTACGGGAAGATCACCAAGTAGATGAACGCCACGAGGTTGGTGAGGAGCACCGTGCCATAGACCACATTGCTGCGTCCGCTCACAAGAGAGAGCATCACGGTGAATACGGATAACGTCAACAGGATCAGGGGCACGACGTCCAATCCGAGAGAGATGTTGATGTCGTAGATGTAACACACAATCGACACGGCGGGAATCGTAAGGCCGATCGTCGACAGTGCAGAACCGAGCGCGAGGTTGAGGCTTGTCTGAAGCTTGTTGTTCTTCGCAGCCACGATGGCGGCGATGCCTTCGGGTAAGAGGATGATGGCGGCAATGATGATACCTACGAGTGATTTCGGCAGATCGTATCCAACAACGACCGACTCGATGGTTGGTGAGATCGACTTAGCGAGCATCACGACGATCACAAGGCTAACAATCAGAAACACCACACTTGTCATCAGGGCGCGCTTGGTAACAACGTGATCGTCTTCGTGCTCGTCATCGACTGCTGCAGTGAGGAACGCCTCGCGATGACGCACGGTCTGCGCAAGGATATAGGACCCATACACGACAAGACACGCAAAGGCCGCAAACATCAACTGTTGTGTGGAGTAATACGGTCCCTCAACGCTCGATGTAAACGATGGTAGCACCAGCGTGAACACAAGAATCGAGACAAGTGAGACAAGTCCGATGATTACTGACTGCACAGAGAACTGCTGCTCTCTGTACTTGAGGCCACCGATAAACAGACATAATCCAACGATACCATTGAGAATCAGCATCGTTGCAGAGTACACCGTGTCTCGCGCCAATGCAGCAGTCTTCTCGCCCCCTGAAATCATCAGCGACACAATCACCGATACCTCGATAATGGTCACCGCCAATGCGAGGATGATCGTACCGTATGGCTCGCCAACCTTGTGAGCGATGATCTCTGAGTGGTGCACAGCAGAGAGAACCGAGAGGATCAACAACACGCCGGCGATTGCCTGGAAGACACCGCTGTCGTGAATCAAGCCGGATGCATACACCAGACATGCCAACAGTGGCATGGAAACGGTCCAGTTCGTTAGAAGCTTCATTGGGGCGTGAGAACGTGTAGGGGGGAGGCACCTCCCTCACTCAACAACTAATTGTGAAGTGCTGAGGGCGTGTTGCTACCGCAAGGGTTGGTATCATTATTGCGGAACTGGTCAATAGAGGCTCGAAAATATACGTAGTTTCGCTTCATGTGTTCCAGGTAATAGACGCTGCGATCGGGAACGACTCGCTGCTTGCTACACTGCTATTGCCAGTTATTCACGTTTTTCTTTTCTCTTTTGGGGGTTCGGACATGTCAAAACTTTTCATCATGGTTCTCGTACTCTCGTTGGGCGGCGCAAGTGCCTATGCGCAATCGGCCTTCAAGGGGTTCTATGCTACTGCTGGTGTCGGAATGGAAACCTTTATGCCATCCGCTGACAACGTGACGCTAACAGTTAAGAACGGTCCGTTTGCAGGAACATATAATCGTACCACCACGTATCCACGTACGTTGGACTTCACAGGCACATTGACGATAGGCTCTATGTCTGCCATCACAGATAAGTTTCTCCTTGGTATAGGAGTTGAGTTTGAGCCGATCGCCTCTGGTACCGATACTGTGCAGACAGTCGGTTCGGCAGGAAACGTGACGAAGTCAACGTACACGCAGAAGTTCCACTTCAACTTGTTCCTCACTCCTGCATACGCACTCGAGGAGAACAAGCTGGTGTATGGCAAAATCGGTTACTCACAAAGCCACAGCGATGTTGATTTCGACGCAGAACAATCTCCTATTCACGTCGCAGAGGGTCTGGTTATCGGTGCTGGATACAGGCAGATTGTAACGGGCGGTTTGTTCTTCTTCGGTGAGGCAAACTACTATCACTACGTACCAACTGATTACACTGTGAGCAGTCTCACCAGCGATGGCGTGATCTTCGTATCTGATTCAAAGATTAGCTCACAGGGCTTCAGCGCATACGTTGGTCTTGGTTATACGTTCTAACGTACGACCTTCATTAGGCACAGATCACATGTAACAAGAGCCGCTGGAAACAGCGGCTCTTGTTGTTTAAAACGCAAACGTCCCACTTCACTGGGTGAAATGGGACGTTGAAGGAGTACACCCGTACGGTGTACCAAAACAAGAGGTATCAACAGGGTCTAACACCCGATACTTCAAGACGATAGAGTCCCATTTCACACTGTGATCTGGGACTTTTTTCAATTCTGACCACTCCTGGTTTCAAAGGACTTACAGAGATGGTTTTGAAAAGTTGACACTACTTTCTTGACACTACTTTGACACTACTTTGATGAGTGTCAAAAGTGAACCCCAGTGAAAGTTCAGTTCAGTAGTCAATGGATTCCTCGGTCATCATCTACGATGACCGAGAACACCCTCAACAGGAGTCGTGATGAGAACTCAACAGGGTCAATGGGTAAAGGTGTATCAGAGAATCAGGTACTCTGTACAATTTGCTCTACGTAATCAGAGTGGTACTGGGGTTGGTTCTGTTGTGGGTAGTATCACCACTTGACCTGCTCCCCAAAAATACTACCAACAGAAATGATAGTTTGGTAGTCGAAAGGAGCTCGGTATGGGACGGAAACATCACACGGAAGAGCAGATCATCGGCATGTTGCGAGCAGCCGAGGTTGTTGTGTCCAAAGGCGGTACCATA
>CAMCXP010000011.1 GCA_945883395.1 Melioribacter roseus P3M-2 | reverse complement strand
GGTGAGCGACAACCCTTCAGCTATGGCGCGCTCGTAAGACGACCGTAGTAGCGCTATCCGAAAACCTTGCGGTGTCTGAACGCGGACGATACGCGATCGATCAAGCGTACGTTCCACGACCCCATCCGAAACCATCTTTACTGTGTCTGCCATTGGCAGAAAAGGAATAGCTGCTCCGTACTGCTCAGCTGCTACCGCAACGCGCTCCCATAACTCGACGGTTGCCAGTGGACGCACGGCATCATGCACTAGCACAACGCCTTCGGCATTAACACTGTTCATAGACCAATGGTGCAGACCCTTCAGCACCGTGAGTTGTCGCTCCTCTGCACCCTCGTACACGTGCACGCGTGCGTCGGTGATTCCCCAACCACGCAGCCGAATGTACATGTTATCGATGTCGCCCTGTACACCGATTGATATCGTTCCTACATCGGATACAGCACAAGCTGTACGAAGAGTGTGTACGATAACAGGATCATTACCCAGTATGTGAAACTGCTTAGGCAGAGCGCTCTGAAAACGAGTTCCTGAACCAGCAGCGGGGATAATGATCGCTCGACGGGGTTTTGAAGAAGTCATGCGCCAAAATATAGCACACTGCACCACCTTCAAAGAAAAAGGGTGTCCAGCTCGTGCTAGACACCCTTTAGCCGATGTATGTATGCCCGGACTACTTCACGATTGGTTATCAGCGAACCACTGTCAGAGGAATCGCAACACTCACGTCACCGTAGCGAACGATCATCGTGTAGGTACCAGAGGCTACCAATGAACCAGCAGTATCACGAGCGTTCCAACGGAAGGAGCCACCAGCTTCGACACCATCGTGCGTGAAGGAAGCAACAGTAGCGCCAGATGTGCTGACGACGCTGATATTCATCGCAGGTGTTGGCTTGTTGAAGCGAACTTCAACACGATCAGACATTGGATTTGGCCATGCAGAGATGCCAGCCTCAGCAGCGTCGATAACGCCACCTGGAACTTCACCCTTGCCGCTGAGCGACAATGAAGAGTTACCGCCGTTGGATGAACGGATGTTGAGCGTAGCACTCTTGTTGCCAGCTGTAGCAGGAGCAAACTTCACACAGAGTTCAGCGCTTTGACCAGCGGCAATCTGCAGTGGAAGAGCTGTGACTGTCGAGAACAGGCCTGCGTCCATGCCAGAGAACGTTACCTGCTCGATTGCAATGTCGAGAGGCGATGTGTTGGTAAGGCGAACACAACGATTAGCAGGAACATCTGTCATCACCGTGCCAAAGTCCTCGCTAGCAGCATGGTCGTAACGAAGAACATAGGCAGCCGTAAGAGCAACATTTGCGCTCGGTGACGCCGGAGCGTTTGAGCGGATGTTGAGGTTACCTGTAAGCGAACCCTTTGTTGTTGGCGTAGCCTTAACGGTGATCGATGTCGACTCACCAGGGTTGAGCGTCAATGGAAGGGCAGGTGCGTTGGTGATCGAGAACTCAGAAGGAGTAGCTGTGAGCACAGAGACCGTCATAGGCGCTGTACCAATGTTCTTGATCAATGCAGGTGAGGTGATGGACTTGTCGTAACCGACTGGAATCTCACCAAACTCAACACTTGTCTGACCAAGCTCGAGTACTGGTTCCGGAACAGTTGGATCCTTTACCGTAACATTCGCATAGGCAGATGATACACCGCCACATGCGTTCGTGATACGTGCGTTGTACAGACCAGCATCACCGCGAGTGACACTTTGAATGACAAACGCAGCTGTTGTAGCACCATTGATAGGCTGATCGTTCTTGGTCCACTGAATCAAACGACTGTCTGTACCAGCCACTGTTAGTTCAAGACGCTGCCCAACTTCAAGATTCTGGCTCTTCGGTTGCGTGGAAAGTGTTGGCTTTGCAATCACCGTGATCGTAGCAGTGTCCGATGCAGTTGTGAGATCGCACGTACCAGTTGCCACAGCATAGTACTTGCCTGAGTTTGTAGCTGTGACATTGGCGAGTGTCAGGGAGTTCGAGTTAGCACCGCTCAGTGCAACACCGTTGCGATACCATTGGAACTGAAGACCTGTACCCGAGAAGTCAGAAACGAGCGTAACGTTCGTACCAACACATGCATCACTGTTGCGCGGACTTTGCTTGAGTGTTGGACGGCGGAAGCCAGAAACACGCACTGTGCGCGACTGTGCAGTTACAACGCAGTTGTTTGGATTTGAAATGTTTGATGCGATCTGGCAGTAGTACTGTCCGTCACGGTCATTCGAATAATTCGTGAACGCCAGGGTAGCATTGAATGCGTTAGGAACAGCAACACCGTTGCGGAACCATTGATACACCAGATTAAGGCCTGTTGCTGTTACTGACAGCGTGCCCGATGTTCCTGGGCAGATATCTAGGTTTGTCGGCTCTTGCGATACACGCGGACGAAGAGCAACAAGCACAGAGCAAGCAGGAGTGGTAGTTGACGGAGAACATGTACCCGTCACGTCACATGTATACACTCCAATTGCCGGTGATCCTGCGTTGTTGATGATAAAGTTCGAATCACGTGCACCAGCGATCGCTACGCCGTCCTTGAACCACTGGAATGTGCGACCTGCACCAGTTGATCGTACACGAAGCGTGTCGTTCGCGTTCTCACAGATTGTGCGGCCTGCAGGCGAGCTCGTGATTGCAGGAGGAAGGTTTACCGAAAGTTGTGCTGATGAGCTTGTTGTAAGCGTCTTGACAGGATCACAAATGTCCTTCAACACACAGTCGTACACACCCGCGTCTGATGTTTGGACTGAAGAGATTGTGTATGATGCTGAAGTTGCACCAGCGATTGTGTTGCCATTCTTACGCCATTCCCACGCACCATCGGCTGGTGCGAGAGACGACCCAATAGTGAACGTCGTACTTGTGTTGGAGCATACCGTACGGCTAGTTGGCTGCGACGAGATCGTAGGTGCAAAACACCCTTTGACTACTGTGAATTGACCGCTTGTACCAGGATTGGAAAACGCGCAAGACCAGCTGGGACCTGGTACTTCGCTGACACGAATCCGATAGTTCGTTCCCGCTGTGAGGCCTGCAGGAATCGCCCATGTATATGTTCGGGCATAACCATCAACATTGTTGGAGATGTTGGTCCAGCTTGCACCACCGTTACTCGAATAGTCGATACCGTACTTGCCACCGTAGTTGCCGATGGTGTATCGGTCCCCGTACCATGAAACTGTTGCGTTAGTACCGGTCGTAAACGTAGCACCAGTTGCAGGTGCCGTCGTATAGATGATACCCCAACCATACGTACACTGTGCTTGAAGCTCAGTAGGTGCGAGCGCTGCCAGTAATGAAAGCACAACAAACAGTGCTCCCATTACAACTCGATTGAAACCAAAACGTCGTAGAACGGACTGCATAGACCATCCCCTCAGATTTATGATGTAAACGAAAAGAAGTTTCACTGATCATTGCGCATAATGTTCCAGAACGCACGTTCCCAAATGCATACATCCCACCTGATGTGCGCACTTGGACAACCATGTAAACACCGGACCTTACCGAAGGTTACCGGGTAATCTAGCGACAAATTACCTGATTTTCACCTACGGTGTTGCTATCTCTATATATTTCAACGAGATAACACCCATTTGCGTACTCTTCTTCGGACAGGAGAATTGTTGAGCGGCTTCCGTTGACCATTACTTGAGTACGCATTAGTCGTCCCCGAAGATCGCGGATATTGATGACGTACCGACCGCTTCGGCGCAACTGCAACAGTATCCCGTAATCTGACGCTGTGACGAGGACATCACTACCGCTGTCTGTGCCGTCAGACACGGAAACAGACGTCGTGGTTATGAAGGCTGATGTTTCACCTTGATCAAATTGATCGCCACCCAGAAAGCCACGTACTCGCCAGTAGTAGAGCGTGCCTGGTTCGAGACCGTAAAACTCAACAGTGTCGACTGCAGTACGGAATGTGTGATCGAGAATCGTGAAGTACGGATCCTTGGCGAGCTGCGCTTCGTACTCAACGTAGGCTGGTGATGTGGTGAAACGCAACACACCACGCAGTGGCACATCGGTAGCATCTCGTTCCGGTGTGAGAGGAACAAGACGTTGCTCGAATCGAGGACGTGATGTGAATGATGCTGTATCAGACCATCTTCCAACTGCAGTATCGGAATACCCAATGACGCGCCACTTGTACGTGGTGCCGGGGCGTATCTGTTGCACATCGCAAAACGTATTGGCCAGTCCAAGCAGTTCGATATCTGGGTTAGCAAAGGAACGTCCAGAGGTTAGCTGCACATCATATGATGTCGCACCTTCAACACCACTCCACGTCATCGATAGCATAGAGGTGTCAACTTGGTCGATATTCTTTGGTGCGATTGTCACAGGCGCTGATAGCACAAACGCTGACGATGTAGTAAAGCCCCATGCTGGCGAGTGCGGACCAACTCCGTACCGTCCGACAGCACGGACTGTCCATACGCATCGTGTAGCCATCGGAAGTGTGTCAGGCGTAAATGTCGTGGATGCAGTGGAATCAAGGATGATAACTGTTCCGTCATTCGCACGTCGAATGCTCACGATGTATCGGAGAGCACTGTCAACCGATTGCCATTCAAAACGAGGACGATCCGTTGCTACATCCTCAGCGTCCTGCGACGGTGTTCGGAGCATTGGCGCACGCGGCGATGTGATGAACCGCGCCGGTATCGACCACCGACCGACAATGCCTGAATCTGAAATCGCACGCACCGACCACTCATACCACGTGTTAGGCAGTAGTGTCGTCAATCCCGTTGCTACAGTATCGCTCGTGACAGATGAAACACTATCACTCCGACGGTCAACAGGAACTACACGGTATCGATACTTCGATGCTGCTGGCGTGCGCCGCCACACTAGCTGCACAGGGAGCTGTGTAGCAATCGTGTCGGTACGAAGAACTGGAGAAACGACCGTCGGCACAGGCAGCTGTGTCCGGAAGCTCCATGGGGCCGACCATTGACTATAGGTTGCATTGGGAAGGACTGCACGAACGCGCCAATGATACGCTGTGAAATCAGATAGGCTCTGCAGCGTTGTATCCTCATCGCCAACCACGTATCGATCGGGATTGCTGAACGACGGCGACCTCGACACTTCAACCTGATAGCCATCGGTTCGTAGGGCTGGTGACCAACGCAATTGGACAGTCGTAGGAATCTCGACTGCGCCGTTCGAAGGATAGATCTGCGATGGAACAGTGCAATCGGCAAAGGCAATCAGAAACTCGCCATAGCGAAGCGCCGATGTACTCAAACTGCCACTTACAGAGTCGTACGTCGTGGTAACGCGTGTGAACGGACCTCGCCCTTCGCGTGAACGCGCAAAGAGACGCGCCTTCGATGGTACCAACACCCCTTCTACATCACGTGCCGCAATACGAAGCGTACCAGCAAGATTCGATGTATCGCTCGCTCGTACGGTCCATCGCATTGGGACGACACTACAATACGTTGTGTCGGCAAATGAGATTGCATGCGGCTGGTAGTTGTGGCGTTCTACTGTTACGCGTGTCGTGTCTGATACGCGGGAAGCAATGAACGACACATGTGTCGTACTGTCTGCGTCAGAAAACACCGTTGTGCCAGGGGCGGTAAGTACCTGCTCTATGCCAGTCATGGCATAGACGGCCTTCACAACGCGATAGGCAACGAATCCATTCTGCGTTGGGTTATCAATTCGCACCTGCACCGTTCCAGTGCGATCGATCTCGTGTGCAACGGTTCGATTTGAACCAGATCCCCAGCCAATTACGATGTTGCCATTCGGCAATTCCTGAACACTGCCCATTGTCGATGCATAGATAGAAGGGGACGGAATGAACTCGAACACTTTTCGCACAGTCATAGCCTGCTCGTCCACCTCGTACTCAACGACACGCGATACTCTATCACCCGGCTTATAATTGCCATTGTCAAACAACAAGATCGTTCCGCGTGCTGTACGAATTGCTGAATGCTGATGGCTAAACCCTCGAAAGCCCCCTGTCGAATCGTTGAGCCATTGAAACTGATTGCCCTTCGAGAGCGATCCACCAAGACGCCACATTACAGCGCCTGTTGAGCGGTTAACCTTAATGACTTCGTCTGTATGGCGGCACGAGATGAGATAGTTTCCGTCGCGGTCGATTACCACCGAGTTGATATGGATGTAGTCGACTACTGGTGTGTTGACCTCCACACTATCGATCGCGTCTGCCACGGCAATGTGATCTAACGACCGCCACTCGACGAGGGTGCGTCCAGAGAAGGTGCGCTCCTGGATAACGTTGTTCCATACGATTGCACGCGGTCTGCCACCGGGTATCGACGAGAGGTCTACCGTATCCTCACGAATCCCAAGAATGATGTAGCTCGTGTCGGATATGATGCGGCATTCATGGAAGTCGGTTTGTACTCCATTGACAGTTCGCAGGGTGTCGATAGGATTAAGGTTGACGTCCCGACGAATGAACACAGGTGTGTTTCCAATAGTCGCGAAGTGTGTAAGCCACTTTCCCTTGTACGGCAGAACGTTTGCGTGTGGGCCAACACGTCGTTTGAACATGTTCTTGCCAGCATGATCCAACATGGAAATCGAATCCATGGAGTTAGGAGCTATGAAATAGTAGCCGGGTGCAGGATTCTTCAACACGGAGACGTCGAGGTCGCGAAAGGATACCTGGGCGGAGCACAGAGGCGTGAGCATCAATCCAACGATTGCAAGCATCGTAAGAAGCTGCCACTGCAGAGTTGTCGATATTTGCCGCATGTTCCGTTCCGTCATCGTGGTTGTAATCGCATTCGTGGGAATACTCTCAGGCTGCGCGACATCTGTTCCTCGTCCGCAGACGTTTACGAGGGATCAGAACGACACGTTTGCGTTCGTAAAGCTCAGCAAAAGAATCATGTTCGGTGTCAATGCGATTCTTCGCACGGACACCACCCTTGTGCTTGTGACGAACCAAGACATTTTCCGTAGTTCAAACAGTGGTGCAACCTGGGGAAGTCTGGCTGAGCCGCTGTCGCACAAAAACATAACGGCAGTGGAAGCTCACGGCGACACAATTTATGCAGGATCAGGGCATAGTACCGTGTATCGTACAACAGATCATGGACTGCAATGGCGTGTTGTGCAACGTACCGGAATACAACCGATCCGTGGGTTCGATAGAAATGCTGAACCACTCTCGAGCGATAACCTCAACACACGTTGTTGGCCACGTCCTTCAATGACAATTACGCACACAGATTCAGTTCTCCGTTATGTGCATTGGAGTGGGGTTACACGGTCTATCACGCTACCAGACCTTGCTGGCACAAGACCCGTGGTCTCGAGCGATTCAGTGATCGTGCTAGCAACCCGAACCAATGATGTGATTGTATATCGACCCTCAACGGCTTCAACGGAGCACTACACTCCACGCATTCTAAACGGTCAGGCTGTGTCGGCATTGGCACTTCGAGGCGACACGCTGTACGTTGGAACGAAACTGTCGTTAGGCGGGGTCTTTCGCATCGTCCTCGGTACAACTACCTGGGAGCAAATGCTCGTTGACAGGATTGAGGGTGCGCTCGATGTTCATGCGTTGTCTGTAAACGACCGCGCACTCTACGTGGCCTCGCGGGAACATGCCGTACTGAGTGTGCCGTATGGCAGCAACATCCTGCGCTCGCTGTCCGATGGCATCAATCTCGCGCTCCATCAATCGGTCTCGAAACTCGGGGACTCCTGGATTGTGAGCTCGCGTTTGAAAGGTGCTCTCGCCTTCAACGCGAATGGTGATGGACTACGCATTGTTTCCTCAACAGCTCCGACGAGCTCCGAGTATGTCGTCACGACGCTTGGCAGCAACATTGTTATGGGGCTAGCAGATGGCACAATGCTGCTCTCTGCAGATACAGGTGCAACGTGGCAGGTTCGATCAAAAAGCTTCGGGCACTCTGAACTCACAAGTTTGCGAGTGTTGGACTCAGCCCTGTACGCGTGCACAGCGACGGGACTCTACATAAGCCGAGATACGGCCAGATCGTTTACGATCGTACAGGAAGTACTTCGCGATGAGAACGTTCAATCGGTGGCGCGACTAGATTCATTTATGCTCGTGTTTGCATCCTCAGGAACCTACACGATCGATCGATCCGGTCGGCTCGGACTCTTCTCGCCCGGCGTGAAGGCTGATTACCAAGTACGTATCAACGACGCAACTACACACAACGGCGTGGCGCTCGCTGCAGGCTACCCTGGTCTGTTTACGTCAACAGATGGCGGAACAACTTGGGAACTCACGACCATTCCTAAAGCAATGGTGCTTCGCACAGTATACTGTGACGCCGACAATGTGTATGTCATTGGAGATGATGGCGACATGTACGTAAGTCCGATGCCGAAGTGGATGCAGCAGCGTCAGCGCGCTAATTAGTCCCGAACGACTGTTCGTCGTTGAATACTGCTATCAACACCGCGAACAATTACGACGGCGACTCGTGGAAGGTGATTGCATGGAACCTCATATGTCGGTGCATCGCTCGCGAAGGCCTTCCACGCCACAAGAGTGCCCATGAGATCATACACCAATACATCCTTCAGCGGCGCACCAGGACTTGCAATGCGGAGGTGCCCTCCATGGTGCCACACGTTACACTGTAGAGTCGTGCGAGGATCCTCAGGTACGTGTACGGTTCCGGCGGTTGTGAACATTGATGAAGCAGACCACATTCCTTGTGCATCTTCGATGCGCTTGCGGACACGCCAGTAAACATTGCTGGAGGGAGGGAGTGCACGCAGTACTGTATCGCGTCGGTACGTTGTGAACGCAGCAAACGGCATACTCACGTCTTCTTGGAATGACACTTCCACATCATACGAGGATGCGGCCGGTGACTCTGACCACCGAATCGATGTTGTTGAAGGTATACTCGTAGCGCCGCGAGGAGGGAACACAGGGGTTGGATCTACACAACTCGGATACGCAACCGCGAACTCACCTACAACGATCGTGTCCACTATGATCTCGCTCGCCTCTGCATCGTATCGTGTAGCTAACCGGTCGAATCGTCCGCTACCCTCATTGCTTCGATAATAGAGTATCGCCTTTTCTGGCGAAGCTATCTCGGCCACGTCGAATCGTAAGGAGCCGCGAATACCAACCACTGGCAATACCCTGATCGTCCAACGCAGGGAAAGCGGACCACATACCTGTGAATCTTCGACGTGCCATGCATGTGGACGATAGTGATGTCGTTCAATACGGGTACGATGTGAATCACTGACCTCATTCACATCGAGACGCACCCACGTTGAGCTATCTGCATCAGCAAACTCCTCACGTCCAGACTTCACGATTGTCCGCTCAATAGCTGTACAGCCGAGCGATGTACCTCGCACACGATATGTCTGCAGTGGGATGTCTGACGTTCGACGTATCTGCACGACAATCGAACCATTGCGATCAACTTCTTCCGCGATGCGTTGATCGTTGGTTGCACTGTAGCCTATCAGAATGTTGCCGTTCGGTAGCACCTCAACACTTCCCTGTGACGGTGAATACAGTGGAGGCTCTGGTGTATACGACCACACACGTATTGCTGTCATTGCAACCGTGTCAAGCGCATACTCTACAACGCGAGAGCGCTGATTCGGCTTGAGGTTCCCGTTGTCAAACAGCATAATTGTACCGGTCTTCGTAACAAATGCGCTGTGCTGATGCGAAAAGCCTGTCACACCGTCGTGCTCATCGTTCACGAACGTGAACTCGCGGTTCTTCGAACCAACGCCGCCCATGCGCCACATAATCGAACCATCGGCACGACGAATCTTGATGATTTCATCAAGGTGTCGACATGACACAATCAGGTTGCTATCTCGATCACGAACAATCGAGTTCGCGTGGATGTAGTCGATCGTTCGCTGCCGCAATTCGATGTTACTTGTAGCGTCCGTCACAGGGATACGACCGAATGCATTCCATTCAAACAGCACGCTATCTGTTACGAGATGGCGCTCCTGAATCACCGTGACCATCAGCGAGGCATTTGGCTGTCCGCCAGGAACAACACCTGACATATCAAATGGACGAAACTCCAACCCAAGCATCATAAACGTTGAATCTGTCCAAAACATGCCCTCATGTGAATCAGTCACGTACTGCTGCGTAACGGTCATGGTGTCAATAGGAGTGAGCGTACTATCGAAGATCACGTAGGCGAAGTAGCCAAAGTTTCCTGTGAACACCGAAAGCTTCTTGGTTCCGTACGCAGCGAGATTCGTGTGTAATCCAACGCCACGACGAAACACAGCTCGTCCCGACATATCCACGAAACCAATAGAATCACGTGCATTTGGTGCGATAAGATAGTACGACGCGCCAGGTATCCCGCTGATCTCGACCTCTAGATCACGAAAGGATTCCTGCGCACGCACAGAGCTACACACAAGACAACAGATCACAACGAGTGTGATCACTGAACGGAAGGCAGAGTGCATTAATCCCATACCATGGTTGACATCCAGATCATTCCTGCATCCGACAAAACACGAACATACACGATGCGAGGTACTCCGAGCGACGGAATCTCAACTACGAACAGGCCACGTGTGTCGGCATTGGATTGCACAAGCAAACGCCCTTGAAGATCAAACACTTGAATGCTCGATAACCTGTTCGCGAACGAAGGAGCGTTCACGACTATTCGTGATCCTTCTCGACGTACAACTGTTGCTGTAACGCTAGGAGTTTCATTCTTGACTGACACAACAGCCTTCCGTTCCGTTGTGAAGTACGCCGCCGTACCTACATCTGATGGCTGTCCGTCACGGGAACCACGAACACGCCAAAAGTAGGTTGTTTCACGTTCTAGATCGCGGTAGGCACATGTGCCGTTATCACTTGTGAATGTCAATACAAGTGGATCGAAGGTCGGGGATTTCGATAGTTCGAGGCGATACGACGTGTAGGTGCTCGACGTTGAGTACCGTACACTACCCTGAACTGGTACGTCCAAACTTCCAAGTAACGGGTGCAAGGGTAAGAGACCCTTTCCGGGCGGCGCAGCTGTGACAAACGCCGCCGTGTCCGACCATGTGCCAGTTGCAAAATCGCTACGGCCGAGCACTCGCCAGTAACATGCAGTTGCCGAACGTACAGGGCCAACGATTGTCTGCATACCAGATAGATCATATCGTGATACAACATCAGACGTAAACGTTGGACTCGTGGAAACCTGCACATCGTACACCGTTGCGCCGTAGACATCCGACCAAGTGAGTGCGATCGATGTACTGTCGACAATCACACCACCGCGCGGTGATACTGTTGTTGGTGCAGGTAGATTCGAAGAGGGAGCTGTCGTAAATAGTGATGGTGTTGCATAACGTCCGCTTCCGTATGCGTTGTTACCCCGTACCGTCCATGATAGCTTGGTAGAGGAAGGCAGATTGCGTACGACAAAGGTTGGCTCGTTCACGTCGTGCATTGCTACAACCGATGTATCACTGGTGTTCCGAACGATCAATCTGTAGCTCGTTGCCCCTGCAACAGAATCCCAGATGAACGTTGTCTTGATCGGAGGTACACCCACAACGTTCGCCCCTGGCCCACGTAGTCTTGGAGCTGCAACTGCTGTGATGAAGGTCTCAGACGTCGAAGGACGCCCATTCACGTTGTCTGCCCATCCGCGCACACTCCATGTGTAAAAGGTGTTGGGTCTGAGCCTTGATCTAGGAAAAAAGAATGGTTGATCGACTATGGTGTCGAGAACAACAACCTTAGACGAAGCAGCAATGATCTCAAGCCGACTCTTCGGAACTCCGACGCCCGGTATCCATCGAAACTCCGACGTCTCAAGAACGGCAACCGTATCGTCTTCCATTACAGGCGAGAGAAGCTGGGGTATACCCATGACGACCGTGAATCGAAACGGCGCAGACCAAGGTCCAACCTCTGCTGCCGTGCGCTTACGTACGCGCCAGAATAGGGTTGTACTTTCCTGGACATTGGGGAGGACAACATCAAGGTCTGTTGTCGTCAGCGAAAACAGTAGGGGTGCGAAGTTCGCGCTGGTCGACACCTGGACGTCATATGAGGTTGCCGCAACGGCTGAAGACCACGTGAGCTTAGGTGTCGTAGATACTTCAACAGTTTGATGAAACGGTTCAATAGGTGATGGTTCCAGACAATCGGCATAGCTCACGAGGTATTCGCCGTTGGTAAGCCCCGTTGTTGTATACGTCTTCTGCACATCTGAGTACGTACCGGCTGATCGCTTAAACGTACCCTGACCCTCGACTGGTCGATGATAGAGATGCGCTAGCTCAGGATATTGAATCGCCGGAATCGATCCCAGATCAAACACAATCGATCCGTTAACATTCTGAGGTTCGCGAATGCGTAGTGTCCAACGAAGAGGAAGGACTCCACACACGGCATCTCCTGCGAAGCTGACCGCATGTGGAGCATAGTGATGTCGCTCAACGACAATACTTGTTGTGTCTGTTGTCTTGGTCAAGGAGAGTCGCACGTGCGTCGTACTATCCCCATCAGAAAACGTGTGGGTCCCCGTTGTTGCGATTCTCTTGTGAACACCTGTAAGCCCTAGTCGCATCTTGGATACACGATAGGGGATTAGTCCGGAGCCCGACTCATTTTTGATCTCAGCTTCGATGGTTCCATCTCGCCGCACTTCGTGCGCTACATAGAGGTCAGAGCCTGCACCCCAGCCGATCAAGATGTTGCCACCATCCAACTCCTGGACGCTACCTTGTGAGCTTGCAATCACTCCGAGCGGCGGTTGCCATGTCCAGACACGTGTTGCAGTCATTGCTATCGTATCAACTGCATACTCAACAACACGAGCGTAGTTCGGAACCGGACGAAGGTTTCCATTGTCAAACAACAAGATGTTGCCGCTCTTGGTACGCAACGCAGAATGCTGATGGGAAAACCCTGAATAATTGTTGTACGTATCGTTGACTATCGTGAACTGATTACCCTTTGAGGATGTGCCACCAAGACGCCACATAACTTGTCCACTCGACTTCCTGATCTTGATGACCTCGTCAGTATGTCGACACGACACGATGAGGTTTCCATCCGTATCCTTGGCAACGCTGTTTACATGGATGTAGTCGATGAGGTTGTCAGTAAGCTTGATGTCGTCCGTTACATCCGTAACAGGAATATGATCAAGCGATTTCCATTCGAAGAGCAACGCACCATCCGAAAAACGCCGCTCCTGAATCACAGCTCCAATAATGGTAGCTGATGGACTGCCGCCGGTGACCACACCGGATAGATCCATCACACGATTCTCGGTTGCGAGAACGATATACGAGGAATCAGACCACACTTTTCCCTCGTGGAAGTCCACGAAGTACCCATTCACTGGTCGTAGAGTGTCGATCACGTTCAGGAATCGATCGCGGCGAAGAAAGAACGGATCGCCGTTGGCAGTTGATACAAAGTGCGTGAGAAACGTGTCGTTGTATACCTGCACGTTGGAGTGAATGCCAACGAACGTCTTCCTGACGCTTCGACCACTGTTGTCAACAAAGCCAACGGAATCCAACGCGTTTGGCTCAACGAGGTAATACCCAGGCTCTGGATTCCTGAGAATCGAGAAGGTGAGATTGCGAAAACTCGTCTGTGCAGAGGCACTGACAGACAATAGGAAGAGTGTTCCTAGAAGAATTCGCTGTGTGATGTTCAGAAGCGTCATAAATGCAGAGGTGTCAATGCTTCTAATAACCCCATGACGTCCTAAATGTTACCTTCGTAGTCCTTTCTAACGACGTATGTCCAGAGCATTACATGCTACAGATTGTCCTCAGCACGCTTTTGAGTGTTACTCTCGTAACACTGCACGCACATGCGCGCCAGCAATCTCCAGACACAACACGCATAAGCACATATCAATCACGTGAAGTCGTAGTGTCAGCAATCAGGGATGAAGAAAACCTGCTTGAGATTCCACTCGCCGTTACCGTTGTCCCTCGCATGGTGCTTCAAACGCAACGTGGACATGGAATTGATGGCGTTCTGACACTCGTTCCAGGTGTAATTGGACAGTCGCGCTCTGGCGGCACGGATGCCCGCATCCAGATACGTGGTTTTGGCGCAAGAGGCGCTGGACAGCGATCGAATGCTGGGACATCACGAGGAATACGATTCTATACCGACGGTATTCCAGAGACCGAACCAGACGGACGTACGTCCTTCGATCTCATCAACACCTTTCACGCTTCATCGATCGAGGTCATTCGATCAAATGCATCCACGTTATGGGGCAATGCGTCAGGTGGTATTGTCTCGGTTTCAACAGTTCCCAAGGAACAGTCTGCGTTTATTGATGTCGGTACGACCGTGGGAAGCTTCGGTCTCCTTCGTCAGTCATTGCTTGCCAATTCGCCCCTTGGCAATGGACAGATCTATGCATCCATCACGAATACGGCATTCGATGGATGGCGAGATCAATCACATGGGTCGCAGGTGCTTGGAACGCTCGGCGTGGTGACACGACCATCGGAATCAACCACGGTGAAGCTGTTTGTGACAGGTGGTCGCAATCAATTCCACATACCTGGTCCGCTTACACGAGATCAGTTCCTCTCCGATCCACAGCAAGCACAACGTGATACGTTGGTATACAAGCCAAGCTTTGTCCAACGTGATGAGCGTCGCGATAATGCACTGGTTCGCATCGGCGCAACTATTACACATGAGTTTTCTTCAACTGTGGGTATTTCCGCGATGGGTTTCGTGCAGACCAAGAAGCTCGCTCGTTCCGAGCGAAACACATGGCGCGACTTCGACCGCTATCATGTTGGCGGCAACGTCGTGCTGCATGCATCGCAACAACTCTCATCGTCGATATACAACAAGATCCTTGTCGGTACTGATCTTCAAGTTCAAGATGGTTCTATTCTCTTCTACAATCTCGACCCAACTACGGCTGGTCGCGGAACAACGCTGCGTCAGAACAAGCGTGAAGGCGCAAGCAATGTAGGCGCATTCCTGCAGGACGAGGTGATGCTTGGTGCACTGAGCATCGTGGCTGGGCTACGATACGATGCCGTTCAGTACGCAAATCAAGACTTCATCACTCCAGCAGCCGATACATCCGTCACGTTCTCACGTGTGATCCCGAAGCTCGGTGTGAACTATCGAATCGGTAGTGAATTGAGTGTGTATGCAAGTCTTGGAGGGGGCATTGAAGTTCCCGCAGGTAATGAGACGGATCCACCAGCCTTCATCGGCGCAACAGTGCCGACGCGCGCGATTAATCCTCTGCTTTCGCCTATCATCAGTACGACGTATGAACTTGGTGTGAAGGGGAACATCAGCTCGAATGTTGTCTTCGATGCAGCAGCGTACATGATCGACATCACAAACGATATCGCCCCGTATAACTCGGGTGCATTCTTCACAACCGTCGGGGCAAGTCGCAGAATAGGCGCTGAACTTGGCGCAACAATACAAGCGGCTACAGGCCTGACTGTCGCACTCAGCGGATCGCTGATGTCGACAACGTTCCTTGACTACACAATCGATTCAGGATACATTTCGCAGCAGCTCTCCGGTCGCACAATATCGTACGCAGGGAATGAGCAATCCGGTATTCCACGTGCGTCGGCAACTGTGAGATTGCGGTATGACGTACCGGAACACGACGGTTGGTTTGCGGAGATCGAATCTCGTACGTTGAGCTCGTACTATGCTGATGACGCGAATACGATCGTTGTTGATGGTTGGACTGTGCTTTCAGCTGCAGCAGGTATCCGCATAGGTGTACTTCCCGAACACCTGTCAATCGACATTGTAGGTCGAGCTGATAATGTCTTCAATGCGTCGTACATGGCTTCGGCGTGGATCAATCCCGACGTCACACGTGGCGGTATTCCGTTTGTTGAGCCCGGATTACCACGAAATGTGTTCGCAACGGTGAACCTTCGGTATACACCGTAAACCAGCTCATCGCACCTTGAACGACGCCATCGTGACGATGGCTAACATGATGGCGATGATGTAGAAGCGCGTTACAATCTTTGCCTCGTGCCATCCGCTCTTTTCGAAGTGATGGTGCAGCGGTGCCATTTTGAAGATGCGTCTACCTTCTCCAAAGCGTTTCTTGGTAACCTTGAAATATGCTACCTGGAGTATCACGCTCACAGTTTCGGCGAAAAAGACGCCACCAACGATTGGAAGAAGAAACTCCTTCTTGATCAACACACACAGCACACCGATTGCCCCACCGAGTGCAAGTGATCCCGTATCACCCATGAATACTTGGGCCGGATAGGCGTTGTACCACAAGAACCCCATCGCTGCACCAACGATAGCCGCACAAAAGATTGAGAGTTCCTCGGTACCCTGTAGGTGAACGATGTTGAGGTAATCAGCAAAGAACGCATTTCCACTGAAGTACGCAATCACTGCAAGTGTTAACGCACTTACACCGACGGTACCGATGCAGAGTCCATCGAGACCATCGGTAAGATTCACGGCATTTGATGTAGCCGTGATGATGAAGATGACGACAGGGATATAGAGTAGACCGAAATCGAAGTTCGACATCTTCTCAAATGGAATTGTCGTGAGCGTAGACATCGGAGCAAGCTCAGGTGAAAACCACTCTGGTACGAAGTACAGCGCGCTTCCCACAACCAACCCCACTGTAACCTGTCCGATGATCTTATACCGTCCGATCAGCCCCTTTGGCAGCTTCTTGATTACCTTGAGGTAGTCATCGAGAAAACCGACGGCACCCAGTGCAGCTGTGGTAAAGACAGCCATCACAACGTACATGTTGAGAATGTTGGCCCAGAGTAGTGTTGGAATGAGCACAGCGGCGAGAACGATTAGTCCGCCCATCGTGGGTGTACCCGCCTTAAGCGAATGTCCGCCAACGGATTGCAACTCCTGCTTTGCCTGTTCACCAATCTGAAGCTTCTTCAACATCCGGATGATGCTGGGTCCAACAACGATTGCAATAAGCAACGCCGAGATCGCAGCAGCGGCTGCTCGAAATGTGACATACCCAAAGAGGTTGATACCTGCGATGTCACCAAGTGACCGTAGCCAGAGAGTAAGCTGATATAGCATAGGCCTTAATGCTCAAGTTTCGTAAGAACACTCTCCATCTGCATGCCCCGCGACCCCTTCACTAGCACCACCACGCCCTCGTGATTGTGTTGCTGAAGTTCCTCGGCACAACCATGATGAGTTTGATGCGCAATTACATGCGGTAGATTGACTAGTTCTGCGGCTTCCCGAAACTCATCACCAACCACCACCACAAGATCACATCGCGTCGAGGCTTCGGTGAGGATGTGAACATGCTCTTCACGTGCTGCTCGTCCGAGTTCGCGCATATCGCCTAGTATGGCAATACGCTTCGTTGCAGGATAGTGCTGCAGTGTACGCAGTGCCATCACCATAGACTCGGGATTGGCATTGTAGCAGTCATTGAGCACGGTCATTGCGCCATGTTGTGCCACCACCATACGTGCATAACCATGTCCGTGTACCGGCTGGTACGACATCAATGCCTTTTGCACGTCACTCGCATGGAGCTGCAGTGCCCATGCAACTGCCAGCGCACATGTCGCATTGTACGCTGCGGCGAGTCCAACAGCCTGCATGTGAGCACGGAGCGTGAATGTTCCGTGAACGAGATGGAGGATCGGACGTACCTCGTTGTCGAATGACACGTGAGGATGGATCTCAGCGCCGGAATCGATGCCAAATGTGATACACCGAATAAACATCGGTGCGTACTTCACCAGACGATCGTCGTCGACGTTCACCAATGCGAGCCCGTTGTGATCGCGCAACCAATCAAAGAGCGCAGTTTCTTCACGCTCGACACCATCAAGGTCGATCAACTTTTCGAGGTGTTCCTTGCCGATGTTCGTGATTAGCCCAATTGTTGGCTGCACCATGGCGCAGAGGAGTTCAATTTCTCCAGGCTCATTTGTTCCGATCTCAATTACAGCTACTTCGTGTTCGTGCGTGAGTTGCAGTAATGTGAGAGGTGTTCCGATTTGATTGTTGTAGTTCGCTTCAGTCTTGAGCACGTGGAGTGAACTCTGCAGCACGTGTGCTGTGAGATCCTTTGTCGAGGTTTTCCCAGCAGCACCAGCAATGGCGACGACTGGAATCTGGAAACGACGGCGATGGTGCCAAGCAAATGAGCCGAGACATTGCAGTGGTGAAGCAACAGCTACAAACGGCGGTGCGCCGGGTGTAGCACGCATAAACGCATCGACGTCAAAGTCTGTGTCGACAACAACAAGCGCTACTCCCTTGTCAACCGCAGCTTGCACGTGATCATGACCATCGAGGTGCTCACCACGAAGCGCGACGAAGACGTTTCCTGCGGCCAGTGTGCGTGTGTCGGTACTGACACCCGTAACGGCCAGTGAACGTGGAAGATGTGCGGCCGCGCTTCCTGCAATGATCTGCAGATCCCCGTATGTAAACGAAGCGGCATTCGTCATAAGTGTCACCCCTTGTGCTGCGCTACAAACATAGGTTACGGGCGTCGCTCTGCCACGCGAAGTCGCGCACTTCGTGAACGAGGGTTAGTTGCTAGTTCATCGGGTTGTGCCTCAACAGCCTTCTTTGTGATGATCGTGAGCATATCGGTGTGCGCCTTGAAGACGTTCTTCGCAATGCGATCCTCGCCACTGTGATAGCTCATCACGACAATCCGTCCACCAGGCTGTACAAGGGGAATAATCGACGTCAGGGTCTGTTCCAAGCGACCAAGCTCGTCGTTCACGGCAATGCGAAGTGCTTGAAAGAGACGTGCAAGAGTCTTCGGCTGGTGATGCGGGGGGATATGCTGTACAACAACATCACGCAGATCGGCCGTTGTGGTGAGCTTAGCCAGCGCACGACGCTTGCCAATTGCCTTTGCGAGGCGCCATGCTTGGGGTTCGTCTGCGTACTCACGGAAGATTGTGGCGAGTTCCGGCTCCGTTCGACGGTTGAGGATATCTGCTGCCGTTTCGCCTTCAGGTATGAATCGCATATCCAACGGCGCCATCATGCGGAACGAAAAACCGCGCTCGTGGTGATCATACTGATACGACGACACCCCGAGATCCAACAGCACCGATTGAAGTGGTATACCAGATGCGGCTATCACCTCGGCCATGGTTGAGAAGTTGGCGTGTACAAGTTGTAGTCGTGACGCTTGTCCACGCAACAATTCGTCGGCAAAGCGTTCACGACAATGCTCTATTGCTTTCTCATCAGCGTCGAAACTCATCACGATGCTCTCAGAGGGAGCCTCGGCGAGGATAGCAGCCGTATGCCCGCCCCCTCCCAGTGTTCCATCGACGATCAGCCCAGATCGATGTATGAGCATCGCATCGAGACACTCACGAAGCATGACGGGGATATGATAGGTTGAAGGGTCGAGTCTGGCCATACGGGGAAAATGCCGAATTTGCGGCGATCAATCTGAGTTCAACATGATTCGGAACACTGCACTGTTCCTTGGTCTTGTGGCAATGGCGGTGTTGTTATGGTCTAGCTCCGACGATGCACTGCCGGAGCTGTCTAACAGTCGCGGCGCTACGGTGTACCAGGAATATTGTTACCGATGCCATGGAACGAATGGTGAAGGCGGTCAAGGTCGTTTTCCTATCCGGGATAAGGCATTGTGGACACTCGGCGTCGATACGGTGATTTCAACGATCATCTTCGGTGCTCGAGGAGATGTGCGCTCCAACGAACACGGCATCCGAACAGGGATGCCGCCAGCCCCCTACAATGATGCTGACATTGCGGAACTCACCATGCACGTCATGCGCCTGATCGCCAAGCGTCCGATCTCCGTGACACCCGCTGATGTTGCGCGTGTTAAGCAACAACATATAGAAGCATTGCGCGCTCGTCTTGGTGTTAAGGGGCGATCAGAGTAACGCTGATAGCGAGCTAACTCCGAGTGGTTCCACGGCGAGAAATCCCTCGGCGAAATCAGTTCCGATCCGACTTCCGTAATACCGTGCCCGTGCTTCAAGTTCTAGTAAGAACGCCGGCCGCGAGATAAAGGTCTCAGGTTCATCCGAAGCGTCATCACCGAGTGCATGAAACTGCGACGTGTAGGCGCGGATCGATTGCATCTTGTCCTGCATTGTCGATGAGATGTCGACGTAGAGATCCGGTAGATGCGGGAAATCATACTGTTGCTGGAAACATAACGTCCGTTGTGGACGATATGGCTGTTGTTCGACGCCGTCACGATAGGTAGTAACCTTCGAAAGCCCGGCAACAAACGTAGCAGCTGTGCACAGTCGGTGCACGGCTACATGATCTGGATGACGTTCTACTGGTGGTGGAATGAGAACGATGTGCGGACGCCATGCGCGGATAACAGTGGCAATTGCTAGAATGTTTTCCTGCGTATGCTCGATGGCTCCGTCAGGCATACCAAGGCATTCACGGTGTTGTACACCGAGAATCTCTCCAGCACGCTGAGCTTCCTGCGCACGACGTTCTGGAGTACCACGTGTGCCGAGTTCACCGCGCGTGCAATCAACCAGCACAACACCAAGACCCTCGTTTGTGAGGTTGCGAATCGTCCCTCCACATGCAAGTTCAGCATCGTCAGGATGAGCTGAGATTACGAGAGCATATGCGCTCATTGAATGTCTCCCAGCGAATCGATTTTATCGACGCGTCGCTCGTGACGTCCACCCTCGAACGGTGTCGACAAGAACGCGCTCACAATGTCGCGTGCAAGATCAACCGACATCAAGCGTTCGCCAACGGCAACCATGTTTGCATTGTTATGCATGCGTGCTAACTGTGCCATCTCAACGCTCGTGCAGTTGGCTGCGCGAATCGAGCGCACCTTGTTCGCTGCGATGGAGATACCAATGCCAGAGCCGCACACCAACACACCCGCTTCGGCCTGTCCATCGCGAACAAGATGTGCTGCCTTCGTGCCGTAGTCGGGATAATCAACCGACTCCGTTGATGTGGTGCCGACATCGAGAACAACATGTCCGTCTGCAATCAACATTTCCTTGATCGCTTCTTTGTACGCATACCCTCCGTGGTCCGCGCCGAGTGCGATGTTCATGGGTGTACTCCTGTGCTTCCAAATCCACCTTCACCACGTTGTGTCTCGCTGAGCTCCGACACAACATTCCATGAGCAATGCTCGTGTCGAGCAACAACCAACTGAGCGATCCGCATTCCACGTTCGATGATCACATCTTCCTTGGAGAAATTCGCAAGGATCACCTTGATCTCTCCGCGATAATCACTGTCGATCGTTCCAGGAGCGTTCAATGCGAATACCCCGTGCTTAGCTGCAAGACCGCTGCGAGAGCGCACTTGGATCTCAAAGTCCTGCGGAATCGCTACGCACAGACCCGTTGGTACGAGCGTGATAGCACCGGCTGCGAGAACCGTGGGCTCATCAACGGCAGCATGGACGTCCATGCCGGCCGAGCCACTTGTAGCATAGGCAGGCAGAGGGAGGTCTGATGCATGCTCCATTTGCACAATGTTAATTGTCATCTCATTTCCTTCCGAAGTCTGCGGGGTTCTCGCCCCATTGTTCTGTTTCCCACTTGAGGATATGGTTCACGTAGGTGTTCGTGCTCAGCCATTCTTCAGCGCGTTTGATGAGCTCGAATACACGTGCGTTCTTCTGCGTTCGTTCGACGGTTGTCTTGGCATGACGGTTTCGCACCCATGCAATCGCTGTGCGAGAATCCGAATAGATCGGGAGTATAATGTCGTGCTTCTTGCAGTGCGCAAGAGCATGTACGATCGCAAGAAACTCACCCAAGTTATTCGAACAGTCCTCGTACGGGCCCATGCGAAAGAACTCCGCTTCGGTCTCGGTATCCACACCACGATACTCCATCACCCCGGTGGTCATGTTGCATGCTGCATCAACGGAGATACTTGGGAGTACAACGCGGCTTCGATCAAAGGACGGTTTGCGTGAACGTGAAGATGACGCACGCGACGTGGTCGGTAGGAGATCGATCGGACCCTCAGCGAAGGCCTGCTGGGCTTCATCGGATGACTCGTACGACTTGTATTGTGCTTTCGGGTATCCCGATATCTGGCGCTGTGCAACATCCCACGACGTATACACACCCGGAACATGTCCGGTCCAAACTACATACCACTTCGGTTTCTTCACCTGCGCCATGGTGCAAAGCTACGGTGTCACGTTCACCTGCGCACGATGCTCGTGATGGTACACTCATCGGAGCGCGGTATATGTATGCGAAAACGCACTCAGCATCTGTTCTAGGAATTGGCGCGTTCGGCGTCGAGATAGAAATCACGGTTGAGACCGGTTTACCATCATTTCAGATTGTCGGACTGCCAGATAATGCCGTGCGCGAATCCAAGGAGCGTGTCACAGCCGCGCTTCATCAAGCTGGTTACGGATGGGAGCCCCGACGCATCACCGTGAACCTTGCTCCCGCAGATATCCGCAAGGAGGGAAGTGCGTTCGACCTACCGATTGCCATTGGCATCATTCACGCAATGGGGATGATTAGTGCGCGTGATCTCGACGAGACCTGTCTACTCGGGGAGTTAGCCTTCGATGGTAGCATTCGGCCTACCCAAGGCGTATTGCCGATGGTGATGATGAAGGGGGCTAAACAGCGCTTCGTTGTGCCGGCACGCAACGCCGATGAGGCATCGATCAAGCAGGATGTCGACGTCGTTGGTGTTCGAACGCTTCAGGAAGCAATCGACCATCTGACTGGGCTGACGGTGATTGCGTCGGCAGTATGTGACGTTGACGCGGTGTTTGCACAGGCCACCCTGCATCACCGCGTTGATATGTCCGATGTGAAAGGTCAACAGGGGGTGAAGCGTGCACTCGAAGTAGCCGCTGCGGGCGGACATAACCTGATCATGGTTGGACCACCAGGAGCGGGAAAGACGATGCTTGCGAAGCGCCTGGCGACGATCCTTCCGCCCCTTACCCTCGATGAAGCTCTCGAAACAACAACGATTCACTCTGTGGCTGGTCTTCTTCCCCCGGGACAGCCAATGGTCACGCAACGCCCCTTCCGCGCACCGCATCACACGATCAGTAATGCGGCCCTTGTGGGAGGAGGCGTTGGCGTGGTCCGCGCAGGTGAGATCACGCTTGCACACCACGGCGTGCTGTTTCTTGATGAGGTCCCGGAGTTCCAGCGCAACGTACTCGAGGTACTACGTCAGCCCCTTGAAGAACGCCGCATTCGACTGTCGCGTACGCGGATGAGTGTGGAGTTTCCCGCGAACTTTATGCTCGTGAGTTCGATGAATCCATGTCCGTGCGGCAACTTCGGTAGTCAGCGTAGGGAGTGTCGATGTACATCGAATGACGTACAGCGATATGTATCGAAGATCTCCGGACCTCTTCTAGACCGGATAGATATTCATGTAGACGTTCCGGCGGTTGATGTTGAGCAGCTCGCACAGGCACCACCTGGAGAAACGTCCGAAGATGTTCGTCGCCGCGTCATCGATGCACGAAAACGTCAGGCAGCACGATTCGTGGTGAGCGAGGGAGTATTCAAGAACGCCGATATGTCGGCGAAAGACATTGAACGGTTCTGCGTGATGTCAGACCGAGCACGTTCGGTGCTTACAGCAGCGATGCAGCGACTGCACCTATCGGCACGGGCATTTGATCGAATATGCAAGGTATCGCGCACGATCGCTGATCTTGACGCGAGCACCGACATTAGTGTGGAGCACATTGCCGAGGCGATTCAATACCGCAACCTCGACCGACCGTTCTGGAATGCCTAAGTAACGACACGATCGGGTGAGAACATCGCATGACGGACTGTGGTCAAACCACGAGTGAAGTCGCGCATATCCAAGAGCAAGTCTGTTTCGGCCTTCAAAGAAACCAAACCGCTCCGGTTTGGACGTCTTGCTGGCTGCTGTAGTTCAGCTGATGTGACAGGTTGAATCATCGACGAATCAACTTTAAAAAACTCAGCGATGCGCACAGCCATATCATACCGACTCATAAAGTCGGGTCCAGCAACATGATACATGCCGGTACGCTTGCGTAAGGTGATGCGCAACAGCGCTTCTGCGATATCCTCGACGTAGGTTGGTTGGGCAAACTGATCGTTGACAACGCGTATTGGCATCTTCGATGAACATGCTTCAATAACCCATTGGACAAAGTCGGGGCGATCGCTGGGCGGACCATAAATGAGGCACGTGCGAACGATTGAGGAGTGCGATGTACCACTGGTACAGACATTTTCACCGGCAAGTTTACTCTTGCCATAATAGTTAATGGGGCTGGGCAGAGCGTTCTCTGTATACGGACCCTTTGTGCCGTCAAACACGTAGTCGGTTGATACATGCACAAGATGTGCGTCAACGATACGTGCTATGCGCGCAAGATTCTCAACGAGCGTCACGTTGATCGCCCAGGCTAGCTGTCGGTCTGTTTCGCATGCATCAACATTGGTAACAGCCGCACAGTTGATGATCGTCGACGGCATCGCTCGCATCACCGATTCCTTGAGCGCTGTTTTATCTGTTACGTCTAACACATCAACCGTGACTCGCTGATGCGACGTCTTCAGTCGACGAGACGTAACACAGTGTAGTTGCTCTTCTGTTTCCTCAAGCAAAACCGGTAACAGGGCCGATGCCAATCGTGAACCCGCGCCAATAATAGTGATCATCCGAGGTATGCTCCGTACATCCACGATAGCTTCTCTTGTTGCCGAATGTAGTCGCTCATCAAAGCACTTGTACCCTCGTCGTCTGACTCCGATGCAAGCTTGAGCAGAGAGCGTTGCTTGACGATCAGATCAGTGAGCGATTTCAAGATTGTCCCAACAGCCTGAGTGCCATCATTGACGTTCACAACGCCCGCTATTGAAGCGTGTGTATGGTACGTAGTGTATGAATGGTCTGGAACACCACCCAGCGTCAAAATACGCTCGGCTATTTCATCAATTTTAAGTTGCAAGTCGTTGTATAACTCCTCGAATTTTAGGTGCAACTCAAAAAACCTCTCGCCACGGATGTTCCAGTGAAATCCACGAACGTTCATGTACAATACAGAGTAATTGGCGAGCAGTAAATTAAGCTCGCGTACTAACTCCGCAGAATGTTGCGCATCGAGTCCGATGCCGTTAGTGCTCTGTGTCATGACTTCTCTCTGTGAATAATGGCGGTTTAGGAAAGCGTTGATAACGTTAACGCTCAGGCCGAAGACGCATGCGTACGCTCAATGGTGTATGACAACCAAAAGCACGTCGCGACCATAATCTAGGAATTCCGTAATTCTGCACCTATGCGCGTAGCCCTCATACTCCTGATTGCATGTGCTGTTGCATCGGCACAGCCAGACCTTACCCCGTTGAAGGTGCTAGTTAACGACAGTCCAGAACCGGGCTTCCTGCTGCTTGCACCGAACTGTCGCATCACGCCACGTCCATACGGCTCCTTCCTTGGCGTGTACAACGTCAATGCGGGAGTGGTTAAGACCGGACGTGTGACAAATTATCCGTTTGAGTTCAAGGTGTTTCCTGACGGACGTTTAGGATACTCGGAACTCGTGGTGTTTTCTGGTGCGTCGGTCCCAGCAGGTGTGTACATCGTCGATACGTTGCTTGCCGCACAGGAATTTGTGTCGCAAGCGCGCGGCTACCTCACCACGCAGCACGACTTCCACATGCTGCCAAACGGCAACATGGTTGTTCTCGGTGCTGAAGACGTCACTATCGACATGAGCACGGTTGTTCCCGGCGGTCACCCCGCAGCGAATGTTGTGAATGCCGTTATTCAAGAGATTGATCGTGACGGTCGAGTCGTAGTGCAGTGGAAAGCACTCGATCATCTACCGATCACCGATTCGTATGAAGATCTCACAGCTCCCGCCATTCGATTCTGTCACAACAACTCACTCTGGATTGATGACGATGGCAACTGGATCATCTCCATGCGCCACATGTCGCAAGTGATCAAGGTCAATCGCGCAACAGGCGACGTGATGTGGAAGCTTGGTGGCAAGAGCAATCAGTTCACGTTTATCGGCGATCATCCGGAACTCGCACCAACGTTCTTCAGCTATCAACACGATGCGCGTCGCTTGCCGAATGGCAACATCTCGATCTTCGATAACGGAACACAGCATACGCCACAGTATTCACGTGGTGTAGAGTACCGTCTTGACGAACGTGCTATGACAGCGACAATGGTATGGGAGTATCGACATGTTCCGGACTACTATGTGAGCATTCAAGGGGGCTTGCAAACACTCCCGAATGGTAATCGCGTGGTAGGGTGGGGAAGTGCCGCCAATGATGGTGCTCCGGGTATCACCGAAGTGGATTCAACCGGACGTGTGGTGTTCGAAGCTGCGTATCCGAAGCAGATGTTTGTGTACCGCGCAACGAAGTACCAAGTGTGGCCTACAGGGCGTCCGTCGGCAACCGTTGTGATCAACGACGTCCTACCTGGTGAGCAATACGCGTACTGGCGCGGTACACACTACACCGGTACGACGGTCACGTTCCGTGCTCTTGAATCAAGCTTCTACAATCGCACAACGGCGCGTCGTTTTGCATGGTCACCGAAGAATCCTCAATGGACTGTTGCCTCGCCCCATATCCATCAGTCGCGCGTTGAGCTGTTGCTCGAGGGGATTCGCAACGAGCGCATAGATGTACGATTCAACATCGATACACTCGGTATTACGCTTGATCCAACCAAGCTTGTCGTCTATCATCGTCCGCTTATCGACAATGGACGTTTCCAGCCCCTTTCGACAAGCTTTGATGCTGCATCACGTGAACTCGTTGTGCAGGCAACCACTGACGGCGAGTTCTGCTTCGGCATTCCACAAGCACGCGTTGAAGATGTGCAATCGCCGCTTCTCACGTGGCCGGTGAAGGGCGAGCGCATTCTTGAACGCACAACACATGCGTTCAGGGTGACACCAAGTGGACGTGTTGATTCGATTCGAATTCAGGTGTCTCGCGATCCAGCGTTTACGTCGGGTGTGATCGACCTCACTGCCACGAGTGATCGTGTCAACGTAGACGTTACTGATGCAACATACACGCTCTACTGGCGTGCAATGGCGTTCGCCGATAACATCGCGAGTGTATGGTCTGCAATCGATTCCGCTGTTGTTGCTCCTGCGTATCTCGATGTTACGCGTCCTAGTACGGATGTGCAGTGGGTGTACGACAACGCCTATGCAGTGTCGTGGAAGACGAATATCAGTGGTCCTGTGCGCATCGAACTTGTGAAGAACGATCAGGTTGTTACGCTCATCCGTGATAGTGTTTTTGCTCGGTCGCAAGGGTACCTGTGGAAGGTTCCACTCACGGTGTCTGCTGGTACGGAGTACCATGTGCGCGTGTCATCCATTGATGCTGCGTTTGCAGCGATCACAAGAACTGGAGCACAGAATATCACGATCACCGATGCGGTATCGGTAGCTGATGATCGAATGATGCAGGGTCCGCTCACACTGCTTCCAATGCCCGCATCAAACGCTGTTGTGGTATCGAATGTCGCATCGGGCATATCAGCACTCGAAGTCTATTCAGCGTCCGGCGAGCGCGTCCTTTATCACTCGGCGCGTGGGACACGAGAACATGTAGATGTTACGACCTTGCCTGTTGGTATCTACACGGTGCTTGTCACCGACGTTCGTGGCTTCGTCTACCGCGCACCAATGATCATCGCGCGTTAACGGTCTGTGCTTAGTAACCCGTAGGGTGACCGTTCTTCGAGCGCCACGCAAAGATGGGCTTGAACGGACCGTACTTATGCTGATCAGCAGAGAAGGGATCGGCATATGGTGGGAAGAAATAGTCCAACGGCTTCTCTTTGTGAATCGGATACTCACTTGTCAGATCAGGTTGCGGACGTGTATGAAGCTTATCGTCGTTCACATACGCAGCAACGTCCATCGCTTCTTCATCGGTGAGTAACGGTGCGTCCCATCGTGCAATGTCATTCGGCATGTTGTACTTGATGAACTGCGCTGATTTGATCAGGCGGTGCATAGAGGAACCCGGTTGGTAGGACATCGGACCCCACAGAGGAGGATAGACATAGGCAATGCCATCTTCCTTGAGCACGCCCTGTCCATCATCACCATGGCAACGCATACAATGCATGTCGTACACTGCGCGTCCCTTCACTGGATCTGCTGGACGATCAAGCAGAGCGATCGCCTTCAAGTTGTCGCCATGCACGCGTTCGCCGACGGGAACACCCTTACCTAGCCACTGCATGTAGGCGAGCATTGCAATCATCTCCTTGCTGTCAAGGGGCATGGAGCGACCATTGAGCGGACGTTCGATGCAGTTGTTGACGCGATCGCCAAGCGTGAGAATGCGTCCTTCACGTGCTCGATACTGCGGATACCGTGCGTGTGCAGAGAAGTAGTTGAGTCCGAACGGACGTGTACCTGCTTCGAGGTGGCAGTTCTGACAGCCTAGGCCATTACCACCGAACGAACCAACGGAACCCTTAGGTCCAAGGTAGTACGGGAAATTCACCAGCAAATCCCGTCCATAGCGAATCATATCGCCGGTAGCATTGCCGGGAATCGTTGATGTATCCGGCGGAACGAAGAGAGCAGTGTCTGTCTCAAGAAGAACCTCGTTCTTCATCTCCTCATGTCTGCATCCAGCTGCGATGATGCATGCCACTGCAGCAAGCGCAATGATGATTGCGTTACTTCTCAAACTGACGTTGCTCCTTCTTCCACGCATCGAAGCCCCCTAGCATGTTGACCACATGCGAATAACCCATGGAGGCAAGCTTGGTTTCCGTGTCCTTGCTGCGCCGACCTGATTTGCAGTACACAACAATTGTCGCGTCCTTCGGCAGTGTCGCAACCTGCAT
>CAMCXP010000010.1 GCA_945883395.1 Melioribacter roseus P3M-2 | reverse complement strand
GAGTCCCAACGGGATCACAAAAGCCCTGCTGCACATCGTGTAGCAGGGCTTTTGTTTTTCAGACATGATTGGCTGCGGCGGGAGGTGTCGAGCCGTATCAACCCAAACGCTTCTTCAGCTTCTCGTAGGCTTCTGGCACCTTGCTTGAGGCAACATCTTGCAGATAGAAGATCCAACCGTCAATGTATCCGCCATCCCCGTCGTCCATTGGTCCGAAATACGCAAGCTTCACTCCACGATCTGCATATAAACGATACAGCTCCTCCGAGATAGTATTCGCAACCATGATCGAACCAGCACGTGAGATGATGTTGCCAAACATGTGAGCCGACAGCTCCAACCTCTCACGAAATCTTCGTCGTGTTGCATCAAGCCACAACGTCCCTAGCTCATATGTGTCAAGTCCTTGTGCTCGCGCACAGAAGTGGTCGGCTATCTCTTTGGGGATGTAACTGAGCGTTCTATAATCCTGCGTTACGTTAATGCTGTATCCGGCGAAGGGCTGGCCCTCCTCATCACGGAACAGATACACCTCTTCGCAGTTGCGCAGAAAGTCGATACTCAGGATGCCGGCTCCATAAGCCTGCGCATAGCACTCGACAAAGGTTATGAAATCTTCTTCGTCCGTTATGCGGCAAGCACTGGTTGTCATAGAGCGGTACTTTCAAACAATGATTGATACTCACGTTGAATCAGAGTTGGGTCGTCGAGATGACACTGCACGTTGTGAACAAGATGTCCAACATGGTATCCATCCATCAGAGCATGGTGCACCTGCAAGCTAATGGCCAGCTTCATCCGACCAGCCTCTTCTTGGATTTTACCAACAATGAATCCTGGTATAGAGGCTAGTCGTCGAGCAAACGGGAGTTGTGCAGCAGAGTGTGTCGTCCAAGGATTCGTCGTGATAAACAATCTGCCAAGATCGTTACCTCGAGGGGGCATCTCGACCCCACTGCGGATGCGTTCTTGGATTGCCACGTTCTCGTTGTAGTCATCAGCAAACCTGTCGGTATAGACACCTTGCATGAACTCTAAGATCCTATCCGGTTTCAATACCGTGAGCACAGGTACAACCTTATCGTACTCAACAACTACATCGTCATGGATGCGATGTCGAAACTCAGCAATGTGGTTTGCTGCCCGTGTGAGGATGAATCCTATTGTAAGTGAAAACTTGAGATTGTTCTCACGACAGAACTTTTTGAGTTCTGTGACGTCGAACTGAATCGTCTTGTAAATCAGCGGGTTGTCAAATGCACAGAAGTAATCGAACCAGTCTCTCCTGGCATAGGACTGCATATCGATAGCGGTTGCTGTGGGGGCTGAGTTTATCATGCTGTCTCCTTCGTATCAGTATATTTACTGATAATTCAGAAGGGCACAAACATCCTTCATGTTTTTTTGTGTGATCATAGCTCCACAATGAACAACGAACAATCACCGAGCCATATCATTTCGATCAACCCCGATCGATGCCAAGGTCACAGCCGGTGCTGCATGCTCGCACCCGAACTCTTCGACTCAGACGATCTCGGCTATGGTCTGGTAAGGGGCGAGGGTATCGTCCCCAATGAACTATTGGACAAGGCCAAGCTCGCGGTAGCGAACTGCCCAGAGTTTGCCATTGTGATCAAGAGAGCCGAACAACCAACTACATGATGTCCGAAACGACATGAATTCCCCGAATTCCTGACACACCATGCGACCACCTGTAACAGACTGGGAAATCGATTTTGATCACTTGGACCCGCATTGGTCTGAGAATCTGTATGCGCTTTGGAGTCAGCTACGCCAAACATGTACCGTAGCCACGTCTCAGCGCTTTGAGGGTGGCGCCTATCTACCATTGCGGTATCAGGACATACACGACATCGCCTACGACACAGAGCATTTCTCATCGCGACTAATGGTCGTTCGCGGACAGAAGTTGCGGGTTTCTGGCATGCCCCCTGTTACGTCGGACCCACCTGAACACACACCCGCTCGCCGATTGATTTTGCCTCCGTTTGCACCAAAGGAGATTGCAAAGCTCGAACCACGCATCCGCGAGATTGTTGTGTCACTGCTCGATGCACTGGAGGGACGTGATGTAGTTGATGCCTCCTCTGAGTTTGCGCGAGAAATCCCAGTGCTCATGACAACAGATATGCTTGATGTGGATCCGTCTGATGCCCTGTTGTTTCGTCAATGGATCCAGGCACTTGGCACCGACAGTGTTTCCTCGATAGAGCCTGCAATGAAAGCCGGCGAAGAGGTAGAAGAGTACTTTGGTCGATACATGCGGGATCGTCGTGTGAACCCTGGGAATGACCTCATCTCGTACCTCGTTCAAGCCGAGTTAGACGGCCAGCCCCTTACCGACCTCCACATCATCGGCACACTCACGTTGATCATGGTCGCTGGTACAGAAACAACGTGGAGTGCGCTTGGTTCTGCATTGTGGCATCTAGCAACACATCCGGACGACCGACGTCGACTCACCGCCGAACCAGAGCTTATCCCAACAGCAATCGAAGAGTTCTTGCGCGCCTACGCTCCTGTTACGATGGGCCGCGAAGTGGTCAAGGAGACAACAGTTGGCGGATGTCCGTATTCAAGGGGCGGGCAGGTCTTACTATCATTCGCTGCTGCTAACCGCGACCCTGCTAGGTTTGAAAACCCAGACCAAGTGATAATCGATCGCAAGCTTAATCCACATGCTGCATTTGGTCTTGGACGTCACCGGTGCCTTGGCTCAAACCTTGCCCGTCTCGAGATGACAATTGCCATCGAAGAATGGCTCAAGCGCTTTCCAGATTTCGAGCTCGTGCCCGATAAGCCCGTTGTCCGGTCTGAGGGTCAATTGCATGGAGTAAAGGAGCTGTGGGTAACATTGCCGACATTCGCGCCAAGACATCCAAGCTTGAGGTAGCAGCTGTGCGGGCGCGACAAGGTCATGCCACTCTCGCACCTATGGCGCACGTGGAGTGGGATGAACTTGTGGCCAAGCACGGCGGACCTTTCCATGTCATGATCACTATCTTCTCTGTGTCGAACTGGTCTACGAATTCGACCCTACGCATACCAACAGAAAGAGTTTTTGCATGTCGAACTCCAGTCCATATTCGTCAGAGCAATTCGTAAATGACGAGGCAGACAATGAGATCTCAAGATTGGAAGAACAGGCGCGTGTAAGGTGGCCTCAGGAAGTACTTGTTCTACGGAACGCAGGATTGAAGGCAGGTAACAGCATTGTAGATATCGGTTGTGGTCCCGGAATAATCACAGAGTATTTAGCCAAGGAAGTCGATGAATCAGGCTTGGTAGTTGGCATTGAGAAAAATGAAGTGCTTTATAGTCTCGCTACGACGAGAACTGCTACGTACAACCAGGTTCAGATACGCAATTATGACGCCTGCGATCTCACCGAAGTCAATGACAACTCGTTTGATTTTGCGTACGTAAGATTTGTCTTGCAACATCTTCCAGAACCAAACAAACTGCTGATTGAAGCACATAGAATTCTAATACCTGGTGGCAAGCTAATCGTCATGGATGTTGATGATTCTCTATTCCACATAACGCCATATCACCAAGAATTGGCTCAGTTTTTATCTGAGGTGTCAAAAGGTCAAGACAACTATGGTGGAGATAGATACATAGGTCATAAGATACCATGCATGATGTTTGATGCCGGATTTACTCAGATACATACGTCTGTCTATACGTTTACGTCCAAGAACATCAGTCCGCAGGAGTTTCTCGATATCACAACAAAATTCAAAATTGATCTACTGGATCCCGCTCTCAAAGACTGGGGTAACGATGTTTTGAATGAAATCTATCGTAAGTCGCAGGATGGTGCATTCTTCGGATCGGCCGGTGTTTACTGTGTAATCGGTGAAAAAGAGATGTGACCTGCGGGGTTGCACTCCGGGCTATGATATCGCGCGTCGATGGGCCCTCTATCGATCGAGGGCTGAAAACTCGACCTATCCCCGCGTGGGGCAACGCAGACTATGTTAGGGAGGCAGCTTCCTAGTATTCACAAAGCCGCACATCACCGTCGTCGGTAATGACCACGTAACTCGATGGAATGTCCGTCCAACAGCCAGAGTTCACATATGTTGATCCGTCTTTCTCGACGGTTGTCGGCTGGTGAGTATGACCGCAGATGACGACATGGGCTTCATAATGCTTGCGTCCATAACGTATAGCATCGTCTGCGACCTTATTCGCCAAACGCAGCCACTTCTTACTTGTGCGCTTCACCCAACGTGAGGCGCGGTGATGTGGGTCAAGCTTCTGGATAAGAAGATACAGCCACGATGCAACAGCTGTGATCACGGCGTGATCGTTGATCCATTTATCAAACTGGTGACCATGAATCGCGAGGAATCGTCTATCACCATGTATCCATGCATACTCCTCATGCACGTCGACGCCAAGAAGATGACTCAGAACCTCAGCGACGCCCCCATCATGATTTCCGACAACCCATATTACTTCGCGATCTGAACGTGGATTCGATTGCTTTCGGATGTACGATAAGAACCTCCAGTCATCCTTCTTGAGGCGATGGAAATTGAGATCATCAAAGACATCCCCATTCAATATGAGACGTCTGTATGATGTCTGCTGAAGGAACTCCAAAAGGACACGTGATCTTGACACGTGTGATCCAAGGTGGATATCGGACACGACAACTGTGTCGATTGTCGACATCGTTACATCATTTGTCACGTTGGTCTGCTCGAAATGCATAGACGGTCTGCTGGAAGTACGACTCAGGATATTCCTCACCACTTATGCCATACCGCTCTGGCTTACGGTGTCGAGGGAGATACGCGGTACCAAACATCCAATCCCAGATTGCAAGCTTCGTAGAGAAGTTAATGTTCGTCACGTGCTCATCATCTGCGTGATGCCATCGATGCATTTCCGGCCCGTTGATGATGTACTGCAACCACCCTGTTGACACATCGATATTCGCGTGTATGTACATGCCCCATACCGTATCAACAAACCCCTTGAGTAACACGACCTCTGGTGACGCGAAGATCACAAGTGGGAGAAACTCCACGGTTTGATTAATCAGGATTTCCGTTGGGTGTGATCGGCTTCCACTCAACCAGTCAACGTCATGTGACGAGTGGTGGGCTTCGTGTATTCGCCATAAGAATGGGACGGCATGCTGTAGGCGATGGAACCAGTAGATGTAGAAGTCGTGCACCAGAATTGCAATTCCGAGCTGAGCCAATAACGGCAGGCTACGGAAGACTCCGACATCTTCTTGTGCAACGTGAGGCCGAACAATTCCGATGATGCCATATATCACCAAGCTGAGGATGTAGGACTGGAGAATCGCGTACCACACGAAGTCGACATAGAACCCTTTCCGAAACAGACGCTGGCCCTTTGCATAGGGATATCGCCATTCAAGGAATATGAGCACGCATGCCGAAGCGACGATCGCTACGAACGTGAACCATATAATGTCGATGTTCATAGGTTACCCAGCTGGCGACATTACTCTGCGAAGCTTTGCACGAACACCATGCTCGCTTTCATACACACGCTTGACACCGTCTCCAAGTGCTGCCTGTACGTCTCGGATGTCACGTACAAGTCGCTGCAGACCGCCTGTCTCGACACTCGCAGCTTGATCGCTTCCCCACATCGCACGATCGAGCGTAACGTGACGTTCAATGAAGGTTGCTCCAAGAGCAACAGCTGCATGTGTAGTCGCAAGACCTACTTCATGTCCGCTGTAGCCGATCGGTACGCTCTGGAACTTCTGCTGAAGCGTTGGTATCATGCGCAGATTCAATTCTGACGTTGCGCAGGGATACGCCGATGTTGCGTGCGCAATCAGAAGTGTGTCGATTTTCAACTCAGCAACAGCCTCGTCGATTTCCTCCATCGTCGACATACCTGTCGATATCATGAGCGGCTTTCCCGTCGACTGCATGAGCTTCAGCAGCGCATGATCGGTCAGCGACGCAGATGCGGCCTTGTAGAACGGAACATTGAAATGCTGCTCCATAAACTCGACAGCACCCTCGTCCCAGCATGATACCGTCCAGTCTATCCCAAGTTCTGCACAGAATGTTTCGATATCGCGGTATCCATGTTCATCGAATTCGACACGATAGCGATAGTCAAGGTATGTCATCCGTCCCCACGGTGTATCACGCTCGATGGAACGTTGATCCTCGGGTACACACAGGAGAGGTGTGCGCTTCTGGAATTTGACACAGTCAGCACCGGCGTCATGAGCCTGCTTGATCATCGCCTTCGCGACGTCAAGATCGCCGTTGTGATTAATACCAATCTCTGCAATAATGTACACCGGTTGGCCTGTACCAATTGTCCGGTTGCCGATGTTACGTGTTGTGTTCATGTGATCTCCTTCGAGATGGTGTTGAAGATTGTTTACCATGTTGTCCATCCCCCATCCACTTGGAGGTTCTGTCCAGTGACATATCGTGAAGCATCTGAAGCAAGGAACAACAGGGCCCCTGCGAAATCGTCGGGTAGAGCCATGCGGCCCAGCGGTGTCCGTGCGCTGTACTGCTGTACGAACCATTCTTCCTGTCCGTTCTGCACGCCCCCTGGCGAAATGCAGTTCGCGCGAACACCACGCGGTCCCCAGTACGTGGAGATGAATCGCGTCATCATGATCACTGCCGATTTGCTGACGGGATATGCAACACCCTTGTAAAAGCGCTGAACGCCATTCACATCGCGGTAGAGATCTTGATTCGGTGCTGCAACGCCATACGTGCTGCCAATATTGATGATGCTGCCCTTACCGGCCAGAGCCATGAGCTCACCAAGCACCTGCGTCGTATAGAACATCGAGCTCACATTGACATCCATCACGCGACGGAACATGTCGAGTCCGTAGTTCTCGAACATCGAGTCATGCACTGTGGAGTTCGGACGTTCCACCATGTCGTTGATAGCAGCGTTGTTGACAAGTATGTCGACTCCACCATGATTGCTCTTGAGCTGATCACGAAGTCCGAGCACACCCTCTGCGCTCGTAACGTCAAGTACATATGGGACGTGCTGATCACCCAGCTCACGCACGAAGGTGTGTAACGGTTCTTCTTGCATGTCGACTGCATAGACTATCGCGCCTGCATCAGCAAGCGTCTTGCAATGCTGAATCCCTAGTAGCCCCGTCGCCCCTGTGACGACTGCTACGCGACCTTCGAGTGAGAATGACGCGCTCATGCTATTGCTCCCTGACGTGGCTTCGTATTGAAGTTCCCTGTTCGACGAAACACGGGCTCCATGGGCACACCCTTGATGTGCTCTGCTAGTCGGCCGAATGAGACGAGATCGAATAATCGTGGAAGCACATCATCATAGGCTTCCAGCGTATGTGCGATATCGTTCTCGGTATGTGCAATCGAGAGATTGTGGAACCCGTTCCATAGGATTCCATGTCGGAGGAGCTCCTGATGTATGTACGATTTCACCAAAAGAGCTTCATCGATAGGACGTGCTATCGCGAGCATCGTGCGCGATCCAAGACCTTTGATCGACAGCCAGTCAATACCGATATCAGTGATAAGCGATTGTATCTGATCACGGAGATGATCACCTCGCTGTTCAATTGTCGCAAGCACTGGCTCTGTGCACAGCACATTCATCGTTGCCTTAGCGGCAGCGAGCGACAGTGCCTCTCCACCGAAGGTGGTGAAGAAGAACACATCCTTGTCGAGCAGTCGCATGATGTCTGCCTTGCCTGCAAGCACCGATAGTGGCATCCCATTAGCGATTGCCTTCGAATAGCAAACGAGATCCGCTTGCACACCAAAGCGCTCCTGTGCGCCGCCTCGTGCAATTCGAAAGCCCGTCCACATCTCATCGAAGATGAGCACGATCCCGTGCTGTGTACAGAGCTCACGCAACTCATGGAGGAATGTCTCGTGCGGCTCATCTACAACCATCGGCTCAAGAATGATTGCTGCTGTATTGCTGTCTATCGACTGACGGACGCTTTCGATGTCGTTATAGGTGAAGGTGTATGTGAGGTCCTTCACTGCCTGTGGAATCCCGAGCGACCGATCGGTAGTACCGATGTACCAGTCATGCCATCCGTGATACCCGCAACACAGCACTGTCGACCGACCTGTGTAAGCCCGTGCAAGTCGCACAGCAGCAGTTGTGACATCACATCCAGTCTTCGAATAGCGAACCATCTCGATACCTGGCACCATCGACTGAATCTGTTCCGCTACCTCTACTTCAAGCGGGTGCATAAGCGAAAATGTGATTCCGTCGTCCAGTTGAGCCCGGATTGCATCGTTCACCGCGTCGTAACCATACCCAAGCACGAGCGGTCCGACCGCCATAGTGTAGTCGAGATATCGATTTCCATCAACGTCCCACAGATGTGCACCTTTCCCTCGCTGGGCAAAGACAGGCGACACACCACGGACATACTGTCCGGGACCCTTAGCAAGTGTCTGTGTACGTGCTGGGATGACAGCTTCACAGCGCTCTAGCAATGCTGTCGAACGCTCAATTGAAGGCAGAGTAGATTCGATGTTCATGTCTCCGTTGGTAGGGTTATGCTGGAATCTCATCAGAAGTCGGTCGCTCAGGTGCCGATTCGTTGTTCAGAAGAGTGCGGATTCTAGATGCAATTGAGTCCGCATCAAGACCGGTTACGCGGAGAACCTGCGGCAAGCGCCCTGCAGGGAACCACGTCATGAGTCCGATTGGATGGATTGCCGCTGCAATACGATGACGAACAGCGATCTCGCACACAGCACTGTAAAGTCCACTTCGAATCAAGTGGTCCTCAACAATAACCGTCATTGTTGCATCATTAAGTGCCTCAACAATGATCGCTTCATCCAACGGCGCAAGCATCGGCATGTGAATCAGTCTCACACTCACGCCTTGTTGCTCAAGCTTCTGAGCTGCTAGCAGTGCGTGTGGAAGCATCGCTCCGTAGGTCAACAACGCTACCTCCGGACAACACTCGCGTTCATCACACACGACGACGCCTCGATGCAAAGTGGTGCGTTCTTCACGATAGTACGATGTTGGGGTACCGACATATCGCACATAACATGGACGTGGATTATCGAGTAGCTCAGCCATCCCCTCCACGAATTCCTCTTCGTCGGCGGGAGCGAACACGCCCACGTTTGGAAGCCCACGCATAAGGCCGACATCATCAATTGCCTGGTGTGTCGGACCGTTCCCATCGCTAAGAATACCTGGGACCATACCGACCATGATTACGGGCAGATTCGGAATAGCGACATCGTCACGGATAAACTCGAACGCACGAAGTGTTAGGAAGGCTGCTAACGCATGAACGATTACCACGCGACCGCGTGAAGCAAGTCCAGCCGCCATGCCGAGCATTGTCTGTTCAGCAATGCCAACATCCACAAAACGATCGCCGAGATACTGTGGCACATTGCGCATGTGACCACGATTTTCAGCTGTCAGTACCATCACCCGTGGATCGATCGCGCAGCGATCGCGAAGAAGCAATTCGTATCGGTTCATCGGACGATGAGCGTTGGTGACACAAGTGTTGCCACGGCATTGCCATGGAGTTCATCCGTAAGCTGCGCTACTTCATCATGCGTGAAGTTGCAGAACCATCGATCGGGACGTTCCTGGATGCTCGGAACACCTTTACCGCGCATCGTATCGGCGATGACGACCGTTGGTCGACCTGTACCTAACGGTAGTGACGACATACACGCATGGAGCGCATCGAAGTCATGTCCGTCAACACGTGCCGTATTCCAGCCGAATGCTCGGAACTTCTCGTCAAGGGGCTCCAACGGTATCAACTCCTCTGTTCGCACGTTGGCTTGAAACCAGTTGCGGTCCACAATGGCGATGAGGTTGTCGAGGTGCAACGCGTGAGCTACCTGAAACGCCTCCCAGATACTACCTTCGTTGAGTTCCCCATCACCAAGGATCACAACAACGCGACTGGCACGCTGCTCCATGCGTATCGAGAGCGCCATCCCCATGCCGACAGAGAGGAGGTGACCGAGTGAACCTGAGTGGAACTCCACACCAGGCACGGCACGATTCGGATGCCAGTAGATATGGTCGTTGCAATCGAGGTGATTCGCAAGACGTTCACGCTCAATGAAGCCGAGTTCCGCAAACGTCCCGTACAATGCAGGCACGTCGTGCCCCTTCGACAACAACAGGATATCGCGATTGGGATCCTTCAACGTATCTGGTTGCACGTTGAGATACGATGTGTAGAGATACACCAGTAGATCTGCACACGACAGCGAGGCACCAGTAAAGCAGCCACCATCAGTCGACATGGCCAGAATATGCTCGCGCACACGAATTGAGATCTCCTCACATCGACCGCGATCGTACGTCATACGTGTCCTCCTGCATGATGAACGAACGAGCGTGTCTGTTCGTTATGGATCGTCTTAAGAGCATCTAAATGATGTCGGTACCAGTTGACGCCACGCAGATGGGCATTAACACCCGCTACTTCTGGATGCACGGACAGGTACGCAAGAACATCCTCGCACGTGAAGTGACGCGCCTGTGTATACAGAGCGTCGTACACAGCTTTGATCAGCACGTAATCTTCCGGATAGTCAATTGTCCATCGATGCGTCGCACTGTAGTCTTGGCCATCCCGACGCACTACGTTGGCGGTGCGTACTTCTCGATTAGCATCCCACATCCATGGTGTGGTATGCTCGCGCTCATAGCTCCGGTTGGCGACAGCGGCAGCTCGCTCGAGAACGTCGATGGTCATTACCTCGACATCATTTCCATCCGGCCACGTAGGTGGATGAAGATTGCTGACGAAGTCAACGTGTTCTCGCATGCCATTGAATGTCCTGAGCACATCATCGATGACGTGGGGATCAATCAATGGACAATCGGATGGTACCTTCACAACTACTTCAGCATTGGCCATGTGTGCCGCACCTAGATGCCGATCAAGGAGGTCCGTCGGATGTCCTCGATATACATCAATGCCACGAGATGTGCAGAGATCGACCAGTACGTCGTCGCACGGATTCGTTGTCGTTGCAACGACAACGACATCTGCCATCCGTGCTGCCTGTAGACGCTCAACACAACGAAGGAGCAATGGCTTTCCTGCAAGAGGAAGAAGCACTTTCCGCGGAAGTCGCGTCGATTCCGTTCGTGCCTGACAGATAATGGCGGTTCTCATGCGACCTTACGCTCATCTCGTGTATACATTGACGGGGAATGATAGTCCGCTAAAGACACTATCGGATTAAGCAGATCGACGCATTCTCGTGCGATGTTAGCTGCCGACGCACCAGCATTTTGTATTGGACACATCCGGCGTAAACTATCGAGTGCAAAGTCGCTATACACTTCCTTGCCAAGAGCGATACCCACATAGACACATGACGAGTACTTTGTGATAAGAGCATCACAGCGTGCTATGAGAGGCTCTATCGGAACACCTGTGAGGGCAATAGTTCCGGGGACATACCTCTCAATCTCACTTGTCGCACGATCGCAGTTCTCGTTCGGGTGGAGCTTGACAATCAGTTGTCTACCTGCTGCTATCTCAGCTGCTCGCAGGAGGAATGCTTTGCGATTCTCATACTTAAAAGTTTCCCGACTATCGCTCGTCGCAACGAGTACGAAGTTCTCATACGTACACGACTCGGCCGCATACTCAATACAGTTGTCAAAGTTTGGTATGCCGGTTACGCGAATACGTGTCGCATCGACACCCTTGTTGATGAAGTGATCACGATAACCTTCCGACGCAACACACAGAACGTCGTATGCATGCGACAGACCGAACGTGGCAGTAGATGCCAGGTATCGTGGTAATCGAAGACGACGCACAAGACGGTAGGTAGTATTCTCGGGGTCGGTCATCCCCTCCTGCACCAGGATGATCTTACTACGAAGGATGTTCTTTGGCACAACCAGATCACTGCACGTCAGCACCAGATCGTATTCATTACGCTGTCCACGCACATCAATCTGCAGTCCCTCGGAACGCAGGTATGCCTCAGCTCGTGATTTGTGTCGGTTCCCTGCAACAGTCCACTCTAACAGATGCCGATCTTCCAGCACCCGAATGTATCCGTCGGTGTAGTACGGGGTAAACCAGCAGTCATATGCCCCAAGAAGATGACGGGCAATCTTGACCATCATCGTTGTCTGGTTCATCGAACCACAGATAAACAGGATCGTTTGCCTGTTGTTCTTTCTCGAGATCAGCACAAGACTCCTTCAACAGCATGTGCTGCGAAGTTGCATCCTACACATTACCTCAGCATTGCGCGAGTATTACTGCACGTTGTGTAACAGAAACAATGTGTTCACACCGTTGTACATTGCAGCTGAGAAACCCTACGTTGATGTCATACATGTCGGAACTATAGCATGCAACAACCTCTCCCCGCCTGGGGCAACACCCCAGGTTTTCGAGAGAAGGTGGAGGTGGTTGGTCTCTCCATTTCATCTTCGAGTACACGGGCGCTAATCTCGAATACCCGGGGTTGCACACCGGGCGGGTATTTGTCGCGCCGTTCGCGCTTTAATGATCGAGGGCTGAAAGCCCGTCCTATCCCCGCCTGGGGCAACGCCCCAGGTTTTCGAGAGAAGGTAGGAGGAATTCTCCTACGCCTACCTCCACCCTCCACCGAGTGCGCGATACAATGCAACGTAGGCGAGGTAGAGGTTTGCTTTGGCGTCTAGTTCGCGTCGCTGCGCGTCAAGTAGCGACCGCTGCGCGTCGAGTACCTGCAGGTACGGTGTGGCACCGTAACGATAGCGCAGTTCCGACAGGCGTAGCACTTCCCTATTCGACGTCACTACACCAGACGCCGAAGCAACTTCGATGCGTCGGTTTCGCAGATCGACCATTGCATCGTTTACTTCACGAAACGCGATCACCACCGTTCGCTGGTAATCGGCAACAGCCGCGCGCGTGCTAGCGTCCGCAGCATCAACCTGTGCAGCTAAGCGTCCACCTTGGAAGATCGGTTGCACGAGATTGCCGACGGCATTCCACATCAGGGAATTGGCGTCGATGAGCGGCTGACCCGACAATGCCTCAACACCACCGCCAACCGAGAGCGACAGGCGCGGATACTGCTCTGCTATGGCCCGTCCAACAAGTGCATTGGCAGCGATCACGCGCTGTTCCGCGATGATTACATCTGGTCGTCGCTGTAGAAGCTCGCTCGGCTGTCCAACGGCAACTTCGGCAGGTACGCGTTGCTGCGTGAGCGTTGTGCCCCGCTGCACTTCCGTTCCGATTGGACGCGCCAACAAGACGTTGAGCGCGTTTTCCGTTTGCGCTATCGCTGTATTGATAACCGGCACTTCAGCTTCTACGCGACGTAGCTCGCCCTCGGCTTGACGCCAGTCGAGCTCGGATGTCTTGCCCCCTTCAAACAACGTGCGCGCAAGTCTCTCATATTGGCGACGCGTTGCAAGATTGCTATCGATGATCTGCCGGAGAGCATCAAATTTGCGCAACGTGATATATACTTCTGCGACAGTGGCAGATATGATGAGTCGCGACGCACGATACGAGGCCTCGGAGGCGCGCAGCTGAGCTATTTGTGCCTCGGCACCGCGTCGGATGCGACCAAAGATGTCGAGCTCCCACGAGAGCGTTCCCATGATGCCGAAGATGCCAGTCGGACCTAATCCAGCACCCGGATTGAGCACTGCAACACGATTGGCAGAGTTCCGAATTCCAGTTGCCGAGCCCCCTATTCCAAGTTGTGGGAAGAGTTCACTGTTGGCAATAGTCACATTGGCTCGAGCAGCTTCAATGCGCGCAAGCGTCGCTTGGACGTCGTAGTTGCTATCGAGTGCTCGCACGATACAGGTGGTGAGGACTTGGTCGTCATACACGCGCCAGTGCGGCTCTATAGCGAACGATGAATCCGTGCGTGCGCGCTCACGCCATGTATCTGATGTAGGCAGGGACGGGCGCACATAGTCGGGTCCGACCTTACAGCTTTGCAAGCCAGCACCTACTCCGATGATCATGAGGATCATCGCCCCCTGCCGCATACGCTTGCGATAGGCAAAGCCCTCGATGAAGGCAAACAATCCCGGCACGATGATCACACCAAATGCCGTTGCCACCAGCATCCCGTAGAATACCGTTGTACCCATAGCTACACGTGATCCTGCGCCTGAGCCGGAGGCCGTCATGAGTGGCACGACTCCAAGAATGAACGCGAATGCAGTCATGAGAATCGGGCGGAACCGCTGACGTGCAGATTCAATTGCTGCATCTTGCGGGGAGAGTCCTTCACGGTCTTGCTTCTCCTTGGCAAACTCAACGATCAGGATGGAGTTCTTTGCGGCAAGTCCGATCAGGAGAATGAGGCCAATCTGTGTGTACACGTTGTTGTCGATACCCATCATCCATACGCCGAAGAACGCTCCAAACGCAGCGATAGGCGTGCCGAGCAAGACAGACCACGGTAAACGCCATGAGTTATACTGTGATGCCAGGAGTAGGAAGACAAGCACAATTGCTAACACAAAGGTTGGAATCGCACTCGGAGCACGCTTCTCTTCGTAGGAGAGACCAGAGAATGCAAGACTCATCGTTTGCGGTAATACTTCCTTGGCAACGTCTTCGATTGCAGTGATTGCCTGACCCGAGCTAAACCCTGCGGCGGCATTGCCAGTAATGGCCACACTCCGTAACAAGTTGAAGCGATACGTCACTTCGGCACCAGATGTGTCGTGTGATGTGACAATCGTCGAGAGCGGTATCATCTGACCTGTCGTTGAACTTCGTACATAGAATGCCCCGATATCATTCGGCGACTGTCGATACTCGGGCTCCGACTGCATGTACACACGATACAAACGGCCAAAGCGATTGAAGTCGTTAACGTAGGCTCCACCTAACGCAGTCTGCAGGGTGGTAAACACATCTTGAATTGTCACGCCAAGCTTACGTGCCTTTTCACGATCCAACTGCACACCGATCTGTGGTACGCCAGCATCAAACTGTGTGAACAAGTTGGTGAGCTCGGAACGCGTCGATGCGGCAGCCATGAACCGTGCTGTCTGCTCCTGTAGATCACCTACACTCATCGTTCCAGTACGATCCTGTAGATACGCTGAAAAACCACCTGCCGCACCAAATCCTGGGATTGTTGGCGGAGCGAAACAGAAGGAGATAGCCTCAGGAATTGACATGAACTGTTGATTGAGCGTGGCCATAATAGCCTTGTCGTGATCCTCCTTTGATGTGCGTTCGTCCCACGGCTTGAGTCGTATCAGGAAGGATGCAACGTTCGATGTGTACGCATTGGTGAGGAAGGAAAGGCCACCAACGGTGTTGTACGATTCAATGGCATGGTGCTGAGCCAATATCGTTTCGATCTTACCACATACTGCGTCGGTGCGCTCAAGTGATGCAGCGTTAGGCAACATCACGTTAACAAGGAAAATGCCTTGATCTTCATTCGGTACGAATCCTGAAGGTATCTGGCCAGCAGTAAAGAGCGAAAGCAATGCAAAAGCTCCAACACCAACCACCGATAAAACTGACTTACGAACAATCGAGCGTGCAACTCCGACATATCCCGTTGTTGCACGTCCAAACACACGATTAAACCATCGATAGAATGCCTTGAGCGGACCCTTGCCGTTGACATCGGTTGGCTTCAACAACATCGCTGCGAGCGCCGGACTCAGCGTAAGTGCGTTAAAGGCAGAAAGCACAACCGAGAATGCAATCGTCATCGCGAACTGCTGATAGATCATTCCCGTGATGCCACCAAGAAACGCCACCGGAACAAACACTGCCGCCAAGATGAGTGCGATGGCAATCACCGGACCCGATACTTCGCTCATGGCCTTTAACGTTGCTTCACGTGGACTCATCCCTTGTTCGATATGATGCATCACGGCCTCGACCACCACAATCGCATCGTCAACCACGATGCCGATAGCGAGCACAAGCCCGAACAGCGACACTGTATTAATCGTGAAGCCTACGAGTGGAAAGATGGCGAACGTCCCAATCAGACTAACAGGCACCGTCAGCAACGGAATCAGCGTCGCACGTCCGTTCTGCAAGAAGATGAACACGACGATAATCACCAGCAATACAGCTTCGAACAATGTCTTTACGATCTCATCGATTGATGCCTCTACGGCTGGTGTGGTATCATAGCCGACCTCAGCTACAACATCCTTCGGGAATATCGCTTTCATCGACTCTAGCGTTGCATAGATACCCTTCGATGATTCGATCTGATTTGCACCTGGCAGCAAGTACACTGCAAGCATTGCCGACGGCTTACCGTTGAGTCGACCAAATGCTTTGTAGTTCTCCGAGCCCAGCTCAACGCGGGCGACATCTCGCACGCGGACAATGCGTCCGTCCGCCGTCTCCTTAATGATGATGTCCCCAAACTCCTCTGGTGTTGTCAAACGCCCCGGAGCACTCACCGTGTAGGTGTTTTCCTGACCAGGAGCAGACGGAGCAGCACCGATCTTACCCGCAGGCGCCTGCACATTTTGATCACGCACGGCCAACCATAGATCACTACTTGTCAATCCCAGAGCTGCGAGACGATCGGGCTGTATCCAAATCCGCATTGCATACTCCGAACCGCCTAACAGTTCTACTTGCGACACACCCGGTACACGCAACAACTGATCACGAACGTTGATCATTGTGTAGTTGTTGAGAAACTCGGCGTCGTAGGTTCCGCCTGGTGAAGCGACGCTCACCATCATGAGCAGTGATGGGTTAATCTTCTGAACAATCACGCCTTGCTGCAGCACATCCTGCGGAAGACGTGAATTCGCGCGTGCGACACGATTCTGCGTGAGCACGTTCGCATCATTCAGATCCGTACCAACGTCAAATGTCACATCAATCGAGGCTGTGCCATCCGAGGTGTTGCGCGACATCATGTAGATCATGTTGTCAACACCGTTGATCTGCTGCTCAATGGGCGTAGCAACCGACTGCTCAACAGCTTCAGCTCCTGCGCCAGGATACACCCCCGTTACCCGCACCATAGGTGGAGATAATCGTGGATACTGTTCGATCGGCAACCCCATCAATGCGACAAGCCCAACAATCACAGTCACAATCGATATCACGATTGCCACAATGGGGCGTCGCACAAAGAATGCTGAAAACATTGTGCGAACCTTACGGACGTGTGAGAAGACTGTCTATGGCTACCGTTACACGCTTTGGCGCAACAACCGAACCATCCCGCACTTTCTGCAGACCCTCGAAAACGATGATCTCACCTGCACTCAGGCCAGCCTCGATTACGTACGTTGCTCCAACGCGATGCGAAATCACCACAGGACGCATCGATACTGCATTCGATGTGGTATCTACCACCGCGACGTACTGTGTTCCTTGAAGCTCAGATACCGCACGCTGTGGAATAACTATCGCGCTTCTTGCTTGATCAAGTGCTGCGCGTACACGTGCAAACTGTCCAGGTCGGACAAGACCCTCGGGGTTTGGGAACATAGCCTGAATCATGATCGTCCCGGTCTGCGGATCCATCGCGTTGTCGATCACCGATGCTTCTCCGAGGTAGGCATGCATCGACTTATCAGCCAGAATAAGTTGCAATGGAATTGGACGATTTCTCGCTGCTGAGTCCAGAAGACGTCGTCTCTTCATAACACGAAGCCACTCTACCTCCGACATATTGAACTTGACACTAATCGGATCAAGCTTCGACACCCGTGTCAGTGGAGCTGCAGGCAAGCGCCCAACGAGATCACCCACTTGCACAGTCGACGATCCTGCCAAGCCACTAATCGGTGCTATAACTGTGCAATACCCTAGCTCGACCTGCGCTTTCTGCACGCTTCCCTGCATCGCCTGAACAGACGCGCGACTGGCTCTTGCCATCTGAATTGCTGTTTCGTATTCCTGACGCGAGATCGCATTCTGTTCCACAAGGGGCGTGTAGCGCGCCACGTCCTGCTCTGCACGTGCTAGGTTAGCTTCGGCTTCCGCTAGCTGACCCTTGGCCACGTTCACATTCGCTGCATACTGCAGTGGGTCAATGACGTACATCACCTGCCCCCGGCGCACAAATGTTCCCTCCTTGTACGAAACACGCTCGACGTAGCCTTCAACCCGCGATCGAATCTCGACTTCTTCCCCACCATGCGTCTGACCAACCCATTCCGAATACACTGGCACGTCGCGTGTTTCGAGTGCGATCACACGCACGGGAATTGCTGAAGGTGGGCCCTCTACGTTTTGCTCGCAGCCGGTGAGAATCACCACGACGCCCATGCACGCAAGAATGATAGAACGAAGCATCATACAAATCTCCAATTGTCTGCGTGTTGAATGCACCTTAGCGAATAAACCGTGGGTGCATCAAATTTTTTGGTGAGAAGATCTCTGCAAGTTTCTCCTCCGAGAGCAGCCCCTTCGACCGTACGATGTCGATCACTGAACCGCCTGTATCAAAGGCTTCTCTTGCAATCATCGCACTCTGCTCATATCCAAGAATTGGATTGAGTGCCGTAACAATTCCTACGGAATTCATCACCATTGCATAGGTATGCTCGGGGTTGGCCGTAATGCCATCGACACATCGCTCGCGAAGCGTCGCACAGGCTCGTGTGAGCACTTCAATCGACTGGAACAGGCAATACGCAAGGACGGGCTCCATCACGTTCAGCTGCAGTTGTCCAGCCTCGGCAGCAAACGTGACCGTTACGTCGTTACCGATTACCAGATAACACACCTGGTTGACAACTTCGGGAATCACGGGATTAACCTTACCTGGCATGATGCTCGAACCTGGCTGCAAGCGTGGGAGGTTAATCTCGTTAAACCCACAGCGAGGGCCCGAAGAAAGCAGGCGTAGATCGTTGCAGATCTTCGAGAGCTTGACAGCAACTCGCTTCAGCACGCCGCTTACTTGCACATAAGCACCGGTATCCCAAGTAGCTTCAATAAGATTCAGCGAGAGCGAGACAGGGATCTTCGAAACGTCGTGTAAATACTGTACAGCAAGCTTTGGGTAGCCTTCAGGCGCGTTGATGCTTGTACCGATGGCTGTAGCTCCAAGGTTGACTTCGGTGACAAGCGAGCGCGCTTCTTCGAGTCGACGGATGTCCTCGCCGATATTGACAGCGAACGACTCAAACTCCTGTCCAAGAGTCATCGGCACAGCATCCTGCAACTGTGTGCGCCCCATTTTCAAGACATCGTTGAACTCAACTCCCTTGCGTGCAAATGCATCACGAAGCAATCCAAGTTGCTCGATGAGTTGTCCGATTTCAATGTATAAACTCAGACGGAACGCAGTTGGATAGGCGTCGTTGGTGCTTTGTGAACAGTTGACGTGATTGTTTGGATGCACGATGTCGTATGTGCCCTTTGGATGCCCAAGAATCTCGAGCGCCAAATTTGCAATCACTTCGTTGGCATTCATGTTCGTCGAAGTACCAGCACCTCCCTGAATCACATCAACGATGAACTGTTCATGTAGCTCACCAGCGATGATGCGATCACAGGCTGAACAGATCGCATCTGCAACGATGGGATCAAGAACATTGAGATCCTTGTTTGCCAGTGCCGCAGCTTTCTTCACATACCCGAAGGCTGTGATGAAGGATCGCGCATGGCTGATGGGGATTCCCGTAATGTGGAAGTTCTCTTTCCCCCGGAGCGTCTGTACTCCGTAATAGGCGCTATCAGGTATCTCGCGCTCTCCCAAAAAATCGTGCTCAATTCGCATGCGTCTTATACCTCGCAATGTTCTGAATACGTCGGTAAGAAGGCCGACACACCAAATCGTTCCTGAACCTTGTCACGAAGCGGCTTGCGGGCTCTATCCTCGCCGTGCGTCAACAGCAGCGACGACACACCCGACTGCGCAACTGCTCCAAACCAGTCGAGCAATTCAGTCTGGCCGGCATGTGCACTGAATCCTCCGAGCGTATGGATCTGCGCGCGGACGTTGTGGTACTCACCCATAATCTTCACACCAGGTGCACCATCAACCAGCTTTCGCCCTAGCGATCCTCGGGCTTGATACCCAACGATCACAAAGTGACTTGTCGGATCGCTGATCGAGTTTCGAATGTGGTGCATGATACGTCCAGCCGTGCACATCCCCGAGCCGGCGATCACGATGAACGGACCTTGCTCGTCGTTGATTGCCTTGGATTCGTCGGCAGTAACACAGACCCGTATACTGCGAAGATCATGCAGGAGTTGTCCGCCCTCCACCAACTGTGAACTTTCCGTATCGAAGAGCTCGGTATGCTTCCGATACACAGCATTAGCCCTAATAGCCATAGGGCTATCAAGAAATATGGGAATGGCTGGGATACGCCTATCGCGCACGAGCTCAGCAATGTGGAACATCATCTGCTGTACTCGACCAATAGCAAACGACGGGATAAAGATCTTTCCATTCTGTTCGATGGCATCAACGATGATCTGCTGGAACTCACGAAGCGTTTCTTCCAACGAACGGTGATCCCGATCACCGTAGGTAGATTCAAGGACAACCACATCGGCCTTCCTTGGTGGCTCTGGATCGTGCAAGAACGGAAGATTCTGGGGTCCGACATCGCCCGAGAACACAACGATACGCTCACGATCGGCATCTTGAATACGAAGTTCAACGCTGGCTGATCCCAACAGATGGCCCGCATCGTGAAACACGGCTTGCACACCTGTTGCTACGGACAGTGTACCACCGTACTCTATGATGACCATCTGACTGAGTGCCTGCTCAACATCTTCGTGATCAAACAAGGGCACATCGTAGCGACTGAGCTTTCGGCCACTACGCTGCGCACGGCGCTGCTTGCGTTCGTAATCAGACTCCTGAATATGCGCCGCATCATTGAGGATGATCTCTGCGATGTCTCGCGTTGCATGTGTGCAGTAAATCGGACCGCGATATCCGTCGCGGATCAGTACAGGGAGGCGTCCAGCATGATCAAGATGTCCGTGCGTGAGAAGCACCGCATTCACGGTTGCACGATGAACTGCTCCCGGTACAACGTTGCGAGCATCGTCGTCTTTGTCGCCCTGGAACATCCCGAAATCGATAAGCACCGTGGCAGCATCTGTCTCGAGCATGTAGGCAGATCCCGTGACCTCGCCAGCAGCTCCGTATGGTGTAATTCGTATCATGACGCAAAGTTACCAGATCAAAGGAGAGCACCATCTGCTTGATCGACTATGAAAGCGTTAACTTTGCGCGTGCAACAGGAACCGCCAACGAAGAAATCTGTCGATTACAGTCTCCTGAGGAGACTTCTCGTCTTTCTTAAGCCGTATCGACTTCACCTGGTTGGTGCCATCATACTCACCCTATCGGCATCTGCGCTTGGTCCACTGCGACCGTTCCTCACCCGTATTGCTGTCGACGATCACATCGTCAAGGGCGACCTCACCGGGCTGCTGATGTTCACCGGATTGATTCTTGGGCTCTTGTTCCTACAGGGGCTTCTGCAGTATGGACTGTCCTTGCTCATGACCTGGATCGGTCAGCGCGTATTGCTTGATATCCGGAATACTGTCTTTCGTCATGCCGAGGGGCTAGCACTGCGGTATTACGACACCACGCCTGTCGGACGCATCGTCACGCGAGTGACGAACGACGTAGAGGTACTCAACGAGTTGTTCTCCTCTGGCGTTGTGCTGATGATCTCAGATGTGATGGTAATCGTCTGGATTCTGACGTTCATGTGGAACACATCGCACGAGCTCACACTCCTGACGATCACCGTGCTACCATTCCTCTTGATTGCATCATTTATTTTCCGTGCGAAAGTCCGAACGGTGTACGACAAGATCCGTCGACAAGTGGCACAGATGAATGCCTTTATCAACGAGTTCGTCACAGGCATCTCCATCGTGCAGCTGTTCCGACAGGAACGCCGCATGCAATCGCATTTCTCTGGGATCAATGCCGAACACCGTCGCCTGCAGGATCAATCGATTATGTATTACGCAACGTTCTTCCCCGTTGTTGAATTCCTTAGTGCCGTATCGCTCTCGATTATCGTTTGGTACGCGGCAGGCAACATTACATCCGGACTCATGACGATCGGCATGTTGATTGCCTTTAGTCAGTTCACCGAAATGTTCTTCAGGCCAGTTCGTGATTTGACGGAAAAGTATAACACGCTGCAATCAAGTATCGTTGCGTCTGAGCGCATCTTTGCACTCTTAGACACGTCACAGCGAGTAGAGGATGCACCCAATGCAACGCCGTTTTCCGGGTTACAGCATGGGATCGATTTCAAGAACGTAGACTTCAGCTACGATGGTACGATTCCCGTTTTGCGTAACGTCTCGTTCTCTGTTCCAAAGGGGCAGACCATTGCATTGGTTGGGGCGACAGGCTCAGGTAAGAGCTCTATCATCAATGTGCTTAGCCGATTCTATGAGTATCAAGGGGGCGATGTCCTCATCGACGAACAAAGCATCCGCTCGATTCGGCAGGATGATGTTCGCTCCAGGATTGCCATCGTGCTTCAGGATGTGTTTCTCTTCTCACGCTCGGTAGCCGATAACATCGGACTCGATCGTGACGGCATTTCACGTGCCGATATTGAACGCGCAGCTATTGCGCTCGGCGCCGATGCCTTCATCCGGAAACTTCCGCATGGCTACGACACGAATGTGCGTGAGCGTGGCGCTGTCCTTAGCGTTGGTCAGAAGCAATTGATCTCATTCTGTCGTGCGCTCGTTACCGATCCCGATATTTTGATTCTTGACGAAGCGACATCCAACATCGACACTGAGTCTGAACAGATTATCGAGCGATCAATCTCAACATTGCTAGAAGGCCGCACCTCAATTGTTGTTGCTCACCGTCTCTCCACGATTCAGCGCGCCGACGCCATCGTGGTACTCCATCATGGAGAAATCGCTGAGATGGGCACGCACCAGGAGCTCCTGGCAAAGGGTGGCATCTATGCTAAGCTACACGCCTTGCAGTTTGCAGCTGTATCGTAACCCGTTACTCGGTCCAGACACCCATTTGGTAGAACTTCTCGCGACGTTCCTTCACGAGCTGATCCACTGGCATCTTCTCGAGGGCACGGAGTTCTTCGTCAAGTACCGATACAACCGTGTCGAACATGACGTTTGGATCGCGATGCGCCCCACCCACGGGTTCGGGAACGATACGGTCAATAACCTTAACGTCGATAAGATCTGTTGCACCAAGACGCAGTGCTTCGGCAGCTTGCTCCTTGTAGTCCCATGAACGCCAAAGAATCGACGAACAGCTCTCTGGTGCAATCACAGAATACCAGGCGTTTTCCAACATCAGGATGCGATTTCCGATGCCTATTCCCAGTGCGCCACCAGAAGCCCCTTCGCCGATGATCATGATAACGATTGGCGTCTTTAACTGCGACATCAGAAGCAGATTGCGCGCAATGGCTTCGGCTTGTCCACGCTCTTCGGCTTCGAGACCTGGAAATGCACCGGGTGTGTCGAGAAGGCAGATTACGGGCAGATTGAATTTCTCCGCCATTTTGAACAATCGATGTGCCTTGCGATAGCCGTCGGGATTCGGCATGCCGAAATTCCGATAAAGGTTCGACTTTGTATCCCGACCCTTCTGATGGCCGACAACCAACACGTGACGTCCGTTGAGCGTAGCAAGCCCACCGACAATCGCCGGATCATCACGGTACGTACGATCACCGTGCAGCTCGATGAAGTCCTCGAAGCAATGCATGATGTAGTCAAGCGTATACGGACGATCAGGGTGGCGCGCAATTTGCACGCGCTGCCACCGTGTGAGATTGCGATAGATATCGGCACGCAGCTTATCAACCTGCTGCTCGAGTTCATCGATCTGCGGTTGGATGTCAAGCGTATCGGTAAGCGCCTTCATCTCCTCGATCTTCTTCTCGAGTTCGACGATTGGCTTTTCGAATTCAAGAGCTGATGTTGTTGCCACGTAGACGCCGTAGTAGGTGTTTCAAGATGATTTCGATATCAAGTGCAAGTGTGTAGGACTCGATATAGTAGTCGTTGAGTTGAGAGACAGCCGCCGGCGATAAGCGTTCCGGCGAACTAATGTGTGCAAGACCTGTTACGCCCATCCGTCCAGTCGAACGAGTCTTCCCGTCCGGATAGAGTCCGACCACGCTTCGACGGCCACGCAGGACGTCGAACCATGCCGGCATGGCACACCGAACGCTCAGCAAAACTAGACCTGGCAATGAGAGCGTCAAAATTAGAAGAGCCGCCAAGACATCCAGTACGCGCTTTGCAACGCGATTGCGAAAGCGCAGAAGCGGTGGAAGTGAGACTGTAGGCTCAATGCCAGCGACGTCGTTGATAATTCGAGCCGTGATCACGTCATCGTAATCTGTAGCAAGATGGAACCGTGCGCGATAGCCAGAACACGCAATCATGAGCTCCATGATGCGCTCCTTGCTCACTGTTGGGTCTGTTAGGATCACCTCTTGCGCTCCGGTAGCATCAAGAATGCGCGCCAAATATGTAGCATCACCAACGATGCGGAGTCCGGCAAACGTCTCGCTCGTGAACGAGGTGGTTGCGACAATTCCGACGAGCTCTGTGTGTCGGTGCTCCGCTGTTTCAAGTTCTTGAGCGATACGTTCGGCATGAGGCGTGCACCCAACCAGCAATACACGTCGTGTCGCTACAGCACGTGATCCTTCACGTAACGCAACCACTCCACGTAGCAACGTCATGACAACCGCAGTAAATCCTATTGTCATCAGCAACACGCCTCGGCTAAACGCATACTCCTTGAAGAAGTAGGTTAGCGACGACAGAACAAAGAACGTAACCAGGAGTCCGACAATACTTCGGCGCACAGTCGGACGGTACTCAACATACTCACCAACAGCCACTAACGAGAAGCTTGCCACCACGGTCACAACGATTTGGACCAACGGATAGGCATACTCGGGAAAGCCGAAGGGTCCGTCAAAGCGCACCGACGTTGCTACTAACAACGCTGCATTCAACGCCAGCATGTCGAACAGCCACGTGATGATCTCGCGGCGCTTGCGCAGCGCGCGCGCCAGGAACGCGCGAACACCGATGCCAAGCCGAAGGAACGCGAGAAAGATCCGTGAACCGCCAAAGTGCTTCTTGGCAAAGATCTCCATCGCATCGTAGAACACGCGCACTTCGTTTATCGAGCTTCGCTTTGTGCTCTCACCTTTGTAGTGTACGATACTCGTCGTATGCACGTACGTTACCGTGTATCCAGCTTGCTGGACGCGGTAGCAGAGATCAATGTCTTCTCCATACATGAAGAACGCTGGATCGAATCCGCCTAGCGATCGTATGAGTTCTGTACGGCCAATCATAAACGCACCGATCAGGGCATCGACTGCGTAGGTGGCGTCAACGGGGAGATACGTCAGATTGTAGCCAGCAAAGAGCTTCGATGATGGGAACAGGCGCTGAAGGCCGAACAGCTTACAAAACGACACCCACGGTGTGGGAAGTCCGCGACGGCAGGCAACCTGAAACGATCCATCGGGATTGAGCACCTTGCATCCGGCAATGCCTGTCTTCGGGTGTTCATCGAGGTACCTGCACATCACCGAAAGTGTGTCAGCACCGATGATGGTATCTGGATTGAGATACAACACATACCTCCCTGAGGCATGCTCGAGACCAACGTTGTTTGCACGACCAAAACCTATGTTCTCGTCTAGGGCTATCCACCGCACGGCGGGAAACACGTGCTGCAATTCGTCAACAGAACCATCATGCGAGTCGTTGTCGACAACAATGATCTCTGTTGTGATTTCCCCGACCGATGCATTCAGTGAACGCAAACACTGAAGGAGATAATCCTTCACGTTGTAGTTCACAATGATGACAGATATGTCGGGTATTGACGTCACGAGCGACCGAAGGTGAAGATCGTCGTCAATTTGAGTTTCCAGACCAAAAACGCTGCCTCGTAGACGATGTTTTTACTCATCTTCGAAACACCATGCACACGATCCATGAAAATGATCGGGATCTCATGCACGCGTGCGCCCGACCGCCAGGCCTTGTAGTTCATCTCGATCTGAAACGCATACCCATTCGATCGAATCTTGGTGAGATCAATCTTGCGCAGAACGTCACTTCGGAAACACTTAAATCCGCCTGTAGCGTCGGCCACAGGCATTCCCGTGATGACACGTGTATAGAGATTTGCAAACCAGCTCAACAGCAGCCGACTCATCGGCCAATTGATAACGTTCACGCCTTGGATGTACCGCGAGCCAATGACAAGGTCATGGTTGGCTATATCTTCGAGAAGTCGCAACAGATCCTTCGGATCATGCGAAAAATCCGCGTCCATCTGCAGAATGAGCTCAAAGCCCTGCTCCAGTGCATAGGCAAAACCTGCACAGTAAGCCGTTCCGAGTCCAAGTTTGCCGGAGCGCGTAATCAAATGCACGCGCTCATCTGTGGCTCGATGCTCGGCGACAAGCTGCGACGTGCCATCGGGTGAACCGTCATCGATCACAAGCACATGTGTGTCGGGTACAACAGCGTGTACAGCATCGATCATGCGAAGGATGTTCTCACGCTCGTTAAATGTAGGGATGCAGACAATACTTCTCACGCTCTTCCATGCCCTCGCAACATCACGAATACAGTACGAACCATGATCTCAAGATCGAGCTTAAACGACATATTTTCGATGTAAAAGAAGTCGTACCGCAGTCGATTCTTGATTTCCTCCAGCGATTCCGGATTTGATTTCACCTTCACCTGCCACCATCCCGTCACACCCGGACGGACCTTATGACGCCGACGATAATACGGAAGCATTTGCGTGAACTTGTCAACGTAATGTGGCTGCTCTGGACGTGGGCCAACAAGGGACATCTCTCCTTTGAGCACATTCCACAACTGGGGGATCTCATCGAGGTGTGTTTTGCGAGTAAACCGGCCTATCGGAGTTACACGAGGATCGTTCTCTTGGGTCCATGTCGGACCACGCCGCTCATCGGTGTACATCGATCGAAACTTGGCCATACGGAACACCGAGCCGTTTTTCCCTACTCGTTCCTGCACAAAGAACATCGGACCTTTTGACGTCAACCTAACCGCCATAGCCGTCAGAATCCATACCGGAAGACCAAGACCAAGAATCAACAGACTCACGACGATGTCGGTTATGCGCTTAGCAAACTCTTCCCACGGCTGCATCAACTCTGGGCTTACTTCGATAAGGGGCGACCCATAGATCTGCTGTGTGCGTGCCTGACCCGAGAATATCTCGTAGAGATCAGGCACGATTCGGACTAGGGCACCTTCGTCGGCAGCCTGTGCCGTGACTTTCAACAATGCGTCATGATCGGTATGATCCATCGTCACAAGCACTTCACGCGGACGCAGCGCGCGAACAACCGTTGGGACATCATCAATGGTTGAACCGAGACGGGCAACACCGCTGTTGGCCGGTGCCGCATCTGAGCCTCCTACTTCAACCACACCCAGCACATCATAACCCCAGGCAGGCTCATCGCGTAGATCGGTGAGGAGCTCGGCAAGACGCTCACGTGTACCAATCAACACCGTTGGAATCGTGATAATCCCCCGCTCACGAAAGCGCCGCTGTAACTGTCGTGCAGTAATGCGTCCGATGGCCGCGAGACCGAAAAGCACGAGCCAGTATATCCCGAAGACATAGCGTGGATTGCTCCGGAAATCCTCAGAGCTGCCAAAAAAGATCAGCAAGAAGATCGTAACCGAACCGAGGAACGACATGCGAAACAGTGCGAAGAATTCTTCAAACGGCGAACGGATATAGTAATCACGATAGAGTCCGCCCAGCCAGAACACGACGCACCAGAATGCACAGGATACTGCAGCAATTGCGGCGTGATCAACGAGGGAGAACACACGCACATCACTGAGAATCAGTGGTCGCACCATCTGGTACACGGCAAAACTCATCGTAAACGCGAGGATATCAACAGCAAACTGCATCATCGACGGACGCCATACGACGCCAAATGGGCGACGCTGCGTTGCCTCGGCGACCGCGCCCAAAGTAGAAGATGGATGATGATGCGTTGAGGCCATGAAAGCAGATAGCGATTCAAAATCAGGAAGAAGGAGTATCGGAACGCAGTCGGGAACGCACCTGGCGCAAATCATCTGCACTAACGAGCCGAACTGCTACAGCCAACCCGCATGTTCCGAGTAATGCACCAGCTGACGCGATTAACGGTGCAATAGGCAACTCCGTAAGTGCGTACGAAATACCAATTGAGCCCCCTATCACCATCATTATTCTGGTAACAACCCACAAATCTACGGGTTTCGCCATGAAGCGGTACAGCAACCAAACACAATAAATCGCGCCTACGGCGAGTGTGGAGAGACGCGCCACGACCGCACCAAGAGACAGCATGCCGGGAATCCAGAGGATCCCGAAGATGGCCGTTGCAAGCACGAGGACACCTGCAATTGCAATATTGCGGCGCTGATGCCCAAGCGTTACCGCAACCTCTTGAACAAACACAACGATAGCGACAAGCGGCGCCGACCACAGGAACCACACGAAAACCTCGATATCGGTGGAATAGCGTCCGGAGCTTACAAGATCGACGAACATGGGTAGCAGTGGAACTCCAGCTGCGGCACAGCATGCCGAGATCACCACAAGCACACGTAGCATAGCAACGATTGACGCATCTCGACGTTCAACAGCATATGATTGGCGTGCAATCTCTGGCATAAACGCCAGCGAGACGGCCTGCGGTATCATCACGAGGAACGGTCCTACCGCCGCATATACTGCGCCTAGAATACCTACATCACGCGCACTGCCGAAGGTTTCAAGTAGAACGGTATCGAGAATCGTATGGACCGCAATGAGTCCAACGGAAATGACGATGGGAAGCGATTCAAGGAGAAGCGAACGCATCTCACCTACCGAAACGTACTTCGGTCGTATACGTGCTTCCTTGCGAGCAACGCCCATGACAAGGAATCCTGGCAGTGCTGCTGCAGCATACACGAGGATGACCATCGACGGCGATAACTCCTCTCGCACCAACCAGATACCTATCGTGAACAGCACCGCATCGAGCACGCCGAGTGCACTGACAATATTGAACCGACCTGTTGTGCGGAACGGCAACTCTAGAACATACCGTCCAATCGTAGTACGTGCTGAGATGAAGACATATACAGCCCACACGGATGAATCAACTGGCGAGTAGCCATTATAGATGGCAACTACTGCACCTAGAATCGTTGCCACAAGGGCCATACTCAGACGAAGAGCTATGGCCGAGGAGAGAATTTCCGATACGCGATGTTGCTCGTGCACAATCCTTCGAACGAGGATGCCGTTCATGCCAAGATCAACAAGGACAATCA
>CAMCXP010000009.1 GCA_945883395.1 Melioribacter roseus P3M-2 | reverse complement strand
CAAAGAATCTTCGTGACTTGGTTGTTGTGTACCTCGGCAGGCGCATAGGAACAATCACAGCAATTGCTGTTGCGATCGTGTTCTTCGCCGTCCTTGTTGCATGTCTTGTGTCGATTGTATCGACGCTTGCCTTCTACACCGGAATGACGGAAGAAGTGTGGCTTGGTATCGTGGGCTGTGTTGTACTTGTTGTGATTTCGATTGGTTCGGTAGAGCATAGCCTATCACTTGTTGCGGGTGCTGCAGCACTTGTGTTGATCATTGCTATCCTCATTGCACTTGTACCCTTTCTCAATCCCGAGCACGTGCTGTTTGCGCAGCTACCCTTTACGGATAATCGCGGAGCAGCACCTGAATTGTGGTCTGGTTTCCTTGGTGTGAGTATACTCTCGTTCATTGGACCGCTCCTCCTTGTTCCTTCGGCAACCTATGTTCTGCCTAACAACCCCAAGGCCCGTCAGTATATCACGGGCAGTCTTTGGGGCATTGTGTTTCAGGGCGTATTGATGATCCTCTGGATCACATTAGTTGATATGTCGGTGTTACCAACAGAGCTTATTGGACTTCATGGAACGGTGTTTCTGAAGCTTGCAGAGGCGACTGATGGATTTATTGCGACGGCAGGAACGATGCTTGTCTTCATTCTTCCTGGCCTTGCAACCATTCGTGCTGCTGGGCAATTGGGCGGCCTCATACGTCTCGCTCTGCGTCCTACATCGGAACCAGTTTCAACCGTAGACAAATTCAAGTGGAAGGTGGTTGTGCCTGCACTTCCTTCTCTTGGAGCCATCCTCTTAGTAGCGCTGTTGATTGAAGAGAATGCGGCCGACGTGTCAGTGTTTCTATCAATCGGCGGCATTCTAGGATCTTCGATTGCTACAGGCATAGTACCAGCGATGTTGTACAAGCGAGTTCAACAGCAAGCAGCCGAGCCAGAGGTGCGCGTGCTGCACATTTTCCGGACAACCACGGCGATACTGATGAGCTCATTGTTCTTCTCAACAGTTCTTTTTCTCTACGGAATTCTCGTATGGCATTCATTGCCCATCCAGATACTGGCGTGTGGTATTGCGGTGGTGAATCTTGTGTGGGTGTTGCGACACTGGATTCATACGGCCAAGAAATGATAGCTCGTTGTGATAGTCAGAGAAGATTACATCTTACAGCATTCCTGGGGAGCAGGCCACCTTGCGCTCGGTCTCGCATTCGTGATTCTGTAACACGACATTTCATTGGCGGTCAAACAGGAGCGAGTATCTTCACTGATGCTCGCTCCTGAATTTATAGCCCTGCTCGAACAACGGAAGTCTGTCAAGCTTCCCATTATTGGTGTCGCCACGGCAGACGAACTCCGCGCGCAAACTCCAGCGCGTATTGCATTAGCTGGACCCGTTCCATCTGGTGTGGTGATCACACAATGCACGATGCCCACACGTGATGGTGCGTTGATTGATGCACACGTGTTGCGGCTCGCAACGGCGACAAATGAACCTTCCCCATGGCTGATGTACTATCACGGTGGTGGTTGGGTGCACAATACGATCGACATCTACGACGCGTCGCTCGCACAGCTTGTTCTCGACACGGGAATGACCGTGGTGAGTGTGAACTACCGTAAAGCACCTGAGCATCCGTTCCCGATTCCACTTGATGATTGCTGGGATGCACTCATGTGGTGTATCACGCACGCGAACGACCTGCGCATTGATCCGCTTCGAACTACGGTAGCTGGTGACAGCTCGGGTGGCAATCTAGCTGCAGCTGTTGCGCTGCGCGCACGCGACGTCGTACCGCTGCTGGCGCAGGTTCTTATCTACCCATGCCTTGATCCAATGCTTTCGACGCCATCATCCCACACGTATGCAGCAGGGTATGGACTCGAGCGAACGGCAATGGAATGGTATTGGCAGCAGTATGCTCAGGATCACTCGTTGCTCACCAATCCGCTCGTCGCACCTGCTCATGCAGACGATGTGTCGAAGTTGCCTCGAACATTGATTATCACTGCGGAGAATGATCTACTTCGTGACGAAGCGCACGGCTATCATGGACGGTTATCGGCAAGTGGTGTGGATTCATCCTACATCTGCTTCGACGGTACGATCCATGGCTTCTTCACGTACGGATCGATCAGCGATATTCCTCGTCGCGTCATTGGCGATATTGCAGCATGGATCAGTACCTCAAACTCGCCATCGATGTCCTGAAATCGTCCCATTCAATTGCGGTCGTCGGATTATCGAAAAACCCTGGTAAATCGGCACACGATATTCCTCAGTTGCTACCACAATGGGGATATGATGTCGTCGGTGTGAATCCGACTGCAACACCAGCCGTTGGTCCAATACCCGTTGTAGCATCAATTGCTGACGTCCCATTCGCGATCGACATCCTGAATGTGTTTCGTCCATCGTCCGATACCGACGCAATCATCGACGATGCTTTGGCGCGGCATGCCATACACGGCGATGTGCGCTGCATCTGGCTACAACTTGGGATCACGAGCAAACAAGGTGCTGCAAAGTGCGCTGCTGCAGGCGTCACGTACATTGATGATACGTGCATCTATGTCGTGCAGCAGTACGTGAAGTGAAACGTGTTCCTACGCCCGGCCCACATACACTCTGTGGAATAGCCTGCTGTGCGGTAGCGTGAGTGCGCTAAGTGCAATGAACAGGAGCGAGAGGAGCGACATGCTCGGAATGAAGAAACCTCCAGCACCAATACCTACCAACGATACGAGTGTGAGTGGTGCGGCTGCTTTGACAAGCTGCGTCCATGTCCATGGTGTATCCGTCTGCATGTAGTAGCGAAGTGCATTCATGCTCGTGAACGCATGAATCATCGCGAAATAGAACGTGAACGCGATCAACGACGACGTGAACACGGCAATGATTATGATGCTTGAACTGCGCAGGAGACTCTGCACCCAGGTCGATCGTGGCTGAGCAAACGGCACAAGCAGAATGACTGCGCCAGCGAGCAAGCGAACTGAGCGACTGCTGAACCCTTGCACAACTTCAATTGATGTCGATGTGAGTTGTGCAATGATCCAGCGTATTGACGGATCTGCCGGATCGATCAGAACGACCAGCATTGCAACACCGTATGCCATTGCAAGGGGCATCTTCCATCGCGATGAGATCCGAAGATCACAGTCGCCGAAATGCCATGCTGAATTGAGAAGAAAGAACCCAAACATTATAGGCGACGAGATGGTCCACCCGACGATTACTAGTGCAATAGAGAAGAGATAGATCCCAAGTTCGATGGTGCGCTGTGTTCGCCCCGTAATCATGTGCAGGTCGAGTGCGCCATGAGGTATGCCAAGCAATGCGATACACACGCCCGCCATAATCATACTCTGCTCTCCGGTAAGGAGATGCTGGAGTACAATGAACACTAGTGCTGCACCTAACGGCACTACCGGCGGAAGATTGCGCGTAGGAACGGACTCCATGGAAGACTCCAGAACACTCGTATTTCGTCGAACAACGATGTTTCTTCATCGAGAAACCGGAGAATTAACTCAATAGGGTTACGATTGAACAGTGCCCAGAAGATTCCTGGTACACGTTCCGGTTCGTCTCGAATGATGCGCAAGAGGAGTCGATCGTACCAATCGAACCTCCGAGACGGACGTTGTGGGATGGACCATACACCTGTTCGCTGTTGTGTATCGAACAGGTGTTCTGCGTCTCTGATACACCTAGCTACCGTATATCCTGTAGTGGCCTTGGTGAGTCCAGCGGCAGATCCAATTGAAAACCAGTGCTCACCACGCTTACGGTCCGGAATCGCATCACACATGGGTATGGAACCAGTTTCAGTAGAGAGGATCTCATACGTGCTGCACGAGAGATTATCGCTGATGTACGCTGATAATCGTGATTCGTACATATCCTTTTGCCATGGCTCGGACGAGAATACGGTGCACTCAACAAGCGCATCAGTGCGCGAATACGGGAGTACATAGATGAAGCAGACACCGTTGCTCTGGTCGACACGAAAGTCCATCATGGTCATGACATCTGGATCGAACGTATCTGCATCTGTTTGGATCCGCCATCCATGAAAGTGTTGTTGCAGAGAGAGAGTTGCATCACGATGAAACACAGTCGAAGGTCGACTGTCGAGCGCCACATCGACCTGACGGTCGACGGTAGAGTGATGTGCGAGAATACGATTGACCTGCATACGCGTATCAACGACCTTGCGAATCGACTTAGCACTGTAATGCCGATACGTGAGAGTATGCAGCTCTTTGGTTATCGTAGATCGACCATATCCAAACTGCACCCTGCTCCACTCGACTATCAACGCGTCCTGAAGGAGCGGTTCAGGTGGACCCCAGACACAGAGATTGCGATCGGGGGCATCTTCGATCGGGTCAACCATCGTAACTGCAAGCTGTTTAGCCCCATAACGATGGGCCGCAACAAGTGAATAGAGGTGTGCTGCCACACCACCACCAATGAACAATATTGAAATCCGATCTGCCATGTTGGCACAACATACCCAAATGAACGACCGGGAGTATACTCTGTCTACTCTCAATTTCCGGAATGGTTACAACGACACATCGACACTCAACACACCCTCTGTTCGCTCTCGCGTATTGGGGTTGATTTCAATAAACGACCGATCATCAAATGCCGTGAGATACCGAACGTCAACACGCACGATGAGCCATGGCAACGGCTTGTATGATAGGGTCGCAGTGCCGCCGCCTGCGGATAACGTGCGATAGGGCAGGGGCGCGTTGAATCTATCATCTGCGAGGATGCCGTCAGGATCGACAATGAATTCACCACGCAGACCAACGGTGAACGCCGTCATCAGATCGACATAGCCGGCAACGAACCCAGAAACCATGCCCTGTGCAGGTGCGTTTTGATCCTGAATTTCAACAGCATAACTCAGTTCACCCAGCAGGTGGAGATCCGGTAACTCCATCGTCGATGATAGGTTGAAGAACAACTGAGTACGATCGAGTTGTTCGATCGTCTCTCGACTTACGAACACATGGGCTGCGATAACATGCGTGCTATCGCGCTTCCATGATACCCCCGTTGTGAAAGCAGGAACATTGTTCTCAAGAACGTATCCGTTGAATGACGTTACCACGTCGGCCTGCAACTCGAATTCCGGCGTGATATCCCAGAGATACTTCACTCCACCAAAGAAGTTCGGATCGAAAAATCCTGCCAGTGAGATAATCCCGCTGTAATTCTCCGTGAGAATGAGTGATTCAACGCCAATGTGCGAAGAGAACGATCCAGCTTCGAGTCGCATGGTTTCAGACAGGTGCACGCCGATGTATGCCTCTTGCAACCAATACGTGCTGGTCATCCACGAAGCCCGTGCAAAGTCGCCCTCTTGGAGTGTGAGTGCACCATACACAGCGTCGTAGCGTCCGCGTATCGATCCAGAGATGATGTTGAGGTGTACACCATCGCGTGGAGCCGAACCAACCAGATCATGGTCTCCGAGCTTGGTTGCAGGGTTTGAGTATCGTGCTCCATACACCCCGAGACTCGCACCAAACTTGATCCATCGTGTGCTGCTGTCATGCTGGGCTACTGCATGCGCATCGAGACAGAAGATGACGCATATGATGGTGCCTATGGTGCGATATCGGATCGACATCGTTCTCACTCTGGTACGCAGAATGTTGCAGTAACTGTTCCTTGTTGCGAAGATGCACAGAGCGCGTAGACCCCACGACCAACATCATTGGTGGAGAGGCTGATACGTCCACGCCATGCATGCTCGGCAATGCGTTCAAACGATGTACACCGGGTTGTTGCGACAACACGACCTTGCAGGTCAACAACCGAGAGATCGACAGGAGCGGTTGTAGCTGCGTCAATTACCACGTCAACACGTGTCTGAAGCGATATCACACGTACCTGGAGTGGTGTCCAACGGCGCACGATACGCAGTGGCAGTCCACATGCTCGGGTCACAACTACACGCTCTCCAACGGGCCACGTGCACGACGGAATGCTATCGGGAAAGTTCACGGTTGCTACATGTCGAATAACAGTTGTTGTGTCGTTGTGCAACATGCCAAGGAGCGGTATGATTGCCGACGACGACGACGACAACTCAACAGTGAGCACCGTGGTGTCAGCAGCTGGCCGCTCACAACGAATGCTCGTTGCGGAGTCGTACTCGACCGAATCGATCAGCGGTAGCAGACTTGAGCCAATGAGTGTGATTTGGTGCGTGATGCGAAGTGGACAATGCAGAGATGTGTCTGTGGCCAACACGACAAGCGTGTCGATATCCCCAATACCGAGCTCACTTGTATGCATGATGCGATGTGGTTGTACACGTGAACAGAGAGGCAGTACTACTCCACGCTCACCGGGCATCGCATTGAACGTCGCTGTCGGTCCGCCATTAAGCCCAGAACCCCCGCCTTCAAGCTCGAAGTTAAATCCTCCAAGACCACGCTGCAGTAACGATGGCTCCAACAGCACCCGCCCCCCGCCACCTCCACCGCCCGGACCATGCCCTCCGCCGCAGTTACCGCCACGTCCACCTCGTGCTGTTACACGCATGGGTTCCATGATTGTACATACATCGAGAACAATCGTTCCACCAGCACCACCACCACCTGCACCGTCATTGGCAGCACCGCGGGCTTGACTCTCGCCATCAACGACGACACAGATCGTATCGCCTTGAATACGTGGTGCACGTAGCACAACGATGCCACCTCCAGCGACGCCATCACTTCCAACGCCATTGTTCTGATGTCCACCCCCTCCACCACCGCCAGCGATCAGGCGATCAAATGCTGTGTCAAGCACTGCGCATCCAGGCATACCGTGCATGCCGAGCGGTAAACCACAACTCCACTGGTCTCCACCACGTCCGCCGACTCCCCCGTTGCCCCCTCCACCACCGCCTGCGTTGTGTGCATCGCCACCACCACCGCCGGATGCCCATGGTATGTGACCCGATACGCAAAGCGGATCGCGAATCACAAACGACTCGCCCTTCTCGCCCGTGCGTCCACTTAGCGCAGGATCGCACGCCTGCGCGAGGGAACATGACCCTCCGTCAATAGATCGACGACCACCGCGATATCCGCGAGCACTCGCATCAATGCGACCGCTGTCGATGATGATGCACGTGGTTGCCTGTAGCTCGATCACACCGCCACGACGTCCGTCCCATGCCTCGCAAGAAAGTATGGAGTCAACAGTGATGGTATCGGCTCGGATCGGCACAACAAGCTGGTAGACAGCAGATGGATCAACAGGGATGCGCGCCGTCGGTTGAAAGATGACAGTCGAATCGCTACGACTCAAGACACGCACTGGAACACGTGTACCCGCTGCGCCTGATACGGCTATCGTCGGTTGTTCGGCGCTATCAATCACTTCGCGAACCTGCATGCAGTACAACACGGCATCGAGTGTCGAATCAGGAAATGTTGAATCAACAACAGCACGGATGTACACAAAACTCGGTGCATCGACGATGCGCACAGGATAGCACTGCGTGAGCGTTCCACGCACGCGACGATGTGATGCACGATCAACATCTTGTGCGACGCTCATCCCGACACCCATGCACATGAGCATAGCGATAATGAAGAGTCGACTATGGGAGGTAAGGATCACGATAGCGCGGGTCTCGCGGAAGTAGTGTATCAGTGAGGGTCAAGAGAAATGCGATGATGTCTTTCCGCTCTACATCGGATAGTCCAGCGATCGATGTCACTCGTGAATCAGCATAGGGCGTATGCTTGGATGGTGAACCGTAGTGATCGAGCACATCACGCAACCGACGAAATCGTCCGTCGTGCATGTAGGGAAAGGTGATTGCAATGTTGCGCAATGAAGGAACGCGAAACCGATATCGATCCTCTTCGCGTTGTGTTACGCGATACCTGCCAACGTCGACCATGGCAGTGTCAGGGGGCAGACCGTTGCTCGCGAAGTCATTACTCATGAAGTACGGTTCTGCGTGACAACTCGCGCAGTGTGTACGAAACTCGTCGAGTCCACGTTGCTCGTTTTCATTGAACACCAGCTTGCCATCACGCATGGCATCGTAACGAGAACTGCGACTCACAATCGAGCCTGTAAATGCAGCGAGCGCTTCGAGAATTCGTGGAATCGTGATCTGCGTATCGTCGTACAGCTGCGACGCAAGCTGTTGATACCGGGGATTCCTAGCCACACGCGCGAGCACGTCGGGAAGCGTTGATCCCATCTCGGCATGTCCCGTCAGAGGATTAATCGACTGCATGGCAAGATGTTCAAATGCACCATCCCACATAAACGAGGTCTGCTGTTGGAGGTTCTGCAGTGCTGGTACGTTGCGTGTACCGATGCGACCGAGCACACCGTGACTAACAGCATGATCGATATGTGCAAAGGCTGCAAACTGCTGATGACACGTTCCACAGCTCGTTGAGCTATCAACCGAAAGCGTTGCATCGTAGAACAGATATCGTCCGAACTCGCGCAGAGTATCTGTTGACTGTACAACAGACGGGTTGTACGTGCGAGATGTCGATCGCGCAATCAGCACGATAACAACAAGAGCCGCGATCATGATCACCCAACTACCGATTCGCACGAAATGCACTCGATATGTGGTCCATCATAGGTCCCGCCGATCGCACGTCTGTTACCGTTGGCTGTAGCGCAAAGTCTATGTTGCACGCATCAAGCCAAGTGCCCACATCGAAGGTCACGCCGAGAGATTCGGCGACTGTTCCCACGACCAGTGGCGTTGTAAAGCGGAGTGTTACCCAACGCATGTTTTGATACGGGTGGGCGAAACCACCGAGGTGGTATTCGAGCACGTTCTTGGGCTGCGTAGAACTCGGACTCGAGCCCTCTACCTTCACAAAAATGAAGCCCGTTGCCCACGTCCAATACATCCCGTTCAGGGGATCGAGAGCCCCTTCCAACGGGCCGCCTGTGTTATGAATGCTATCGACGCCTACCATAAAGGTGAGCGCGGGATAGGTTCCGCTGGGGACATCGCGGAGGGTGACTCTGCCAGATGTGCTGTCCTCGGCATCGATGAGCACGTGATCTGCCAGGAAATGCCCCGATCCGTCGGCCCGTTCGAGCGTAAGGTGACCAAGGTAGTACTTCACAGCAGACAGGGTAAATGTTTGTCCGATGCGGTTGGTATAACGTCCAGATCCCACGACGTCGGACTTCCCGTGAACCATGACTGTGAAGTCCAGTTGGACACTGCGTCCCTGAGCTGATGCTGGTTGCCTAGACCCCAGAACCCCAAGAACCACGCAACACAGCAGTATGATGTGTTGGATCCACATCATCGTCTACCCCCTGTTGAAACGGCATGTTGCCCGAACGAAGGCAATTGCCGCCCAAACATACATCATTCTGGTGGTGTTCGATAGGGGGCTTGATAGCCGTTTTTTTGTTTTGATGACATTATGCTTTGGTTATTTTGTCGGGCGCATCGTGGCGTTGGGACCGCCTCAGACCGCACACACCGTACATCAATCGTGTACCAGTCAATCGGGGATCATAACGTCGGGTCGCGCTCACCAGCGCACACATACATTTAGAAGAAAAGTCCACTTTTTTCATCCACTCTTCAGTGCAGGAGTATGAAACACTTTTTCTCTCTGGTTCTGGTTCTTTGCTCAGCGGTTGTGGTGACCGTCGCACAGGACAGAACAATTAAGGGAACGGTCACAGACAGTGACGGTTCTGCAATCGCCGGGGCTACCATCCAGGTCAAGGGCACAAAAGGCGGTGCCTACTCAAAGAAGGATGGGTCGTACACGATCAAGGCAAGCAGCGGTGCTTCCCTTGTATTCCGATCAATCGGAAAGATGATGAAGGAAGTTGCCATCGGTACAAATGACGCAATCAACGTCACGATGGAGAACGACAAGAGCACAGAGTCGGAAGTGGTTGTTACCGCTATCGGCCTCGACCGCTCGAAGAAGTCGCTGGGATACGCAACCCAGGAGGTCAAGAGCGACGAGATCATCAACTCACGCGAGACCAACATCGTGAACTCCCTCGCCTCGCGCGTTGCCGGTGTTCAGGTGAACAGCTCGACGGGTGTTCCTGGTGGGTCATCCTACATCCGCATCCGCGGTTCATCCTCGCTGACTGGTAATAACCAGCCGTTGTTTGTTGTCGACGGTATTCCGATCGACAACTCACAAGTCTCCTCAGACAACACAGTCGGCTCGGTTGCTTATTCCAACCGTGCGATGGATATCGACCCGAACAGTATCGAGAGCATGAACGTCCTGAAGGGACCAGCCGCTACGGCGCTCTACGGTATTCGTGCAGCTGGTGGTGCGATCATCATCACAACGAAGAAGGGCAAAGCCACAGAAGGCGGCAAGATCAACGTGAGCGTTTCTGGTTCATGGGCGTTTGATCAAGTCAACAAGCTTCCAGAGCTTCAAAACAAGTATTCCCAGGGTTCAGGCGGGAAGTATGCATTCAGCTCGGGCGCATCGCGCTCATATGGTGCACGTATCGATACGCTGTACTATGACGGTAATGCAAGCTATAAGTGGGATCGTCGCGGAGCTATTGTTGGCAAGTCGAATCCGAATGCAAAGACGCAGGTAACTGCGATCGACAACTACGATTCGTTCTTCCGCACAGGTCTTACACAGAATCAGTCGGTGACTCTTTCTGGTGGTAGCTCAACAGCAAACTTCTTGCTGTCGTTCTCGAACTTGGTTGCTGACGGCGTTGTGCCGAATTCAACATGGGCACGTCGTAACCTGAAGCTTAGCAGCAGCGCAGTGATCGCGCCGAATCTTACAGCGTCGGCTAACATCAACTATGCAAACTCAGGTGGCACGCGTATTCAGCAGGGCTCGAACGTTTCGGGTGTGATGTTGGCGCTTGTCCGCACACCACCAACATTCGACAATGCGAATGGCTACGGCAAGGATGCTGTTAATACGCCAGGTGCATACATGTTCGCCGATGGAACACAGCGCACATATCGTGCTGGTGCTGGCTACGACAATCCATTCTTCACGGTCAACGAGAACCCGTTCACGGATAACGTGAATCGCGTATTCGGTAATGTCCAACTCGACTGGGGTGTCATGCCAGGTCTCGACCTCATGTATCGTATCGGTATGGACTATTACAATGATCGCCGCGAGCAGTTCTTCGCAAAGTATGCTCGTGCGTATCCATCAGGCCGCAACTTCACTGATGAGAACAATCTCACAGACATTACGTCGGATCTCATCCTGACGTACAATGTGGATCTCACGGACGACATCCACCTTCAGGCACTGGCCGGACAGAACTTGTACTCGAATAACTTCGCGTTTAATTACGTTCAGCGTGACGGTGCAGGTGCCCTTGGTCAGCCACCACCCCCACTCTATGCCACAACGATTGCTTCGTCGAACAACACAGGCAAGCGCACAATGGCGTACTATGGCGACATTCGCCTCGACTATCGTGACGCTCTCTTCCTGAACATTACGGGTCGTAACGAATGGTCAACAACGCTTCCTGAAGCGAACAACTCGTTCTTCTACCCGTCGGTGTCTGCTGCAGCTGTTCTCACGGAACTCTTCCCAAGCATGAAGAGCGATGCTCTCAGCTACCTGAAGATTCGTTCGAACGTTGCTATGGTCGGTAAGGATGCACCATTCGGCGGTACGATCACTGGTTACTCACGTGGTGGTTTTGCAGATGGTTGGACAAATGGTATCACGTTCCCATTCTCGAGCGTGATCGGCCTGAGCCGCAATGACCTCCTTGCAAACCCAGATCTGAAGCCAGAGTCAACAACATCATACGAAATCGGTTTCGACGCTGCTTTCCTTGATGGCCGCATCACACTCGACTTCAACTACTACTACCAGCTGTCAGACAATCAGATCTTCGCTGTGCCAATCGCTTCATCAAGCGGTTACAGCTCACAGCTGAAGAACGCTGGCTCTATGAGCAACTCCGGTATCGAAGCTGTGCTTGGTATCACACCAATTCAAACAGCAGACTTCAGCTGGAACATGCTCTTCAACTTCACACGTAACGTGAACAGGGTTGAGAAGCTCGCTCCTGGTGTCGACAACATCTTCCTCGGCGGTTTCGTTGGTTCATCGGTTCGCGCAGTTGAAGGTCAGCCATACGGTTCGATCTACGGCTTCGGCTGGGCTCGCAACGCAAACGGCGATGTGCTGATCGACGACGATCCGAACTCCGATAATTACGGCTACCCAATCCTCGATCCGGAAGAGAAGTCGTTCGGAAACTTCAACCCAGACTTCCTCCTCGGTATCCGCAATACGTTCACATGGAAGGGCCTCAGCCTTGGCATTCAGCTTGACATCCGTCAAGGTGGTGTGATGTGGAACGGCACGCGTGGCGCGCTGTACTTCTTCGGTACACACAAGGAAACAGAAAACCGCGAAGGCACAAAGGTCTTCACAGGCGTGAAGGCTTCGAATGGCGCAGCAAACGACATCGAAGCAGCATACGGTGAAGGATGGCTCTCGCTTGGTAACGGTAACGGCTTCTTCGGTAGCAATACAGAAGACTTCATTGAGGATGCAAGCTGGATTCGTCTCCGCGAGGTTACACTCTCGTATACGATCCCAACAGAGATCATGGCATCGACACCATTCAGTGGTCTGACGATCGCCTTTACGGGTCGTAACCTCTGGCTGAGCACACCATACTCAGGTGTGGATCCGGAAACATCGCTCCTCGGTGCATCAAGTGGTCAGGGTCTTGACTACTTCAACATGCCGGGCACAAAGAGCTATGTGTTTGCTTTCAACCTCAACTTCTGATCACCCGTACCGAAGAAACAATTCAGGACATACAACCATGAGAAAACTCATTTCCATTGGGCTTTGCTCCGCGTTTCTCGCTGTGTTTACGGCGTGCAACTGGATTGATCCAGAGCTCAATGTTGATCCAAATCAACCAGCAACGGCAGACTACAATCTCGTTCTGCCAGTTGCTCAGGCTTCGTCAGCCTATGTTCAAGGGGGCGACCTCGGTCGCTATGCCAGCGTGCTTACGCAGCACAACATTGGCTTGGACCGTCAGCACCTTGGCATTTACAACTACCAGTTCACAGAGTCAGATGTGAACAACGCATGGGAAGGCATTTACTCGGGTCCACTCAGCGATCTTAAGATCCTGATGGATCGTGCAGAAGCTGATGGTGCGACGAGCTACCTCGGTGTATTCCAAGTGATGTTTGCCTACAACATGGTCATGGTGTCAGACCTTTGGGGCGATGTGCCAGGTAGCGACGCGTTCCGCGGTGCTGCTGCCACTCAGCCAAAGTACGACACGCAGGAAGCTGTGTATACAGCAATGAATGCACTTCTTGACAAGGCAATCACAAACCTCACTGGCACAGCTAGTGTGCTTAAGCCAGGCAGTGACGACTTCATCTACAGCGGCAATCTCTCGAAGTGGACAAAGGCTGCATGGGCTCTGAAGGCTCGTATGGCAATCCACCGCGTAAAGCGCGACGCTGCAGCTGGCGCAGTAGCACTCGATGCTGTAAGCAAGGCAATGGGAAGCAATGCCGACGATATGCAGTTCGCGTTTGGCGCGGCTGAAACTGAGGGCAATCCTTGGTATCAGTTCAACACCCAGCGTGGCGACATTGCAGTTGGACCAAAGCTTGCTGAGCTTATGAACGCTACAAACGACCCACGTCGTCCGCTCTATGGTGTACCAGATTCAACTGGCGCACTCTCAACGGAATCGTCGATGGGCGATCTGTACAGCGGCATCTCATCAGCAGTGCCAATGCTGACCTACACAGAGATGAAGTTCATCGAGGCTGAAGCAAAGTCGCGTGTAGGTGATGGTGCTGGCGCCCACGCTGCATACATCACAGCTGTACGTGCTTCGCTTGAACGCTCTGGCGTTGCAGCAGCTGATGTTACAGCATACCTGGCGCAACCAAGTGTTGATCCTGGTGCTGCGAATCTGACACTTGCAAACATCATGACGCAGAAGTACATCGCGATGTACACACAACCTGAGTCGTTCAGTGATTGGCGTCGGTCAGGTGTTCCAGCACTCACGCCGGTTTCAGGAAGTAATGTTCCGCGTCGCTTCCCGTATGCACAGTCGGAGCGCTTGTACAATAGCGCGAATATGCCTGCCGGCCTGTCGATCTTCGATCGCGTATGGTGGGATGTGCAGTAAGAACGCACACGTCGTAAACAACAAACGGCCCGATATGCATTGCATGTCGGGCCGTTTATGTTTTCCTCTCAATGCTGCCGAGAGTGAACGTGGTTGTTGTTCGTTTCAAATGTACAAACGAGATCACATTTGTGGATGGAAGATCGCCGCTGCAGGAACGTACATCGTACACCACGCAAAGACTCCGGCGATGATCATCAACAATGCGATACCGATATACTCCATCGTTGCTGAAGGTGTTCGCTCGTTGATGCGATTGTGAATCAACACTGCGATCCATGACGCTACGCCGTATAGCATGATATCGACAACAACGATCGATCGTCCGATACTTAGTGAGTACGCGTAGAAGCCAACAACGACAAACACGTTCATCGCAATGATGCCGATTGCACGTCCGATGATTGACGATGACTGCGAACGTGCAACCGATTGCCAAGCGTCTTGCACCATGAGAACGAGTGTTGCACCATAGCCAAGCTTGAGGTGCTCCCATAGACTTTCATTGATCGGTGCAATCAGACCCACAACGTCATTGTATCCAGTGACGGTGTAGAGCGAATGCCAGATCCATCCTGCAAAGAAGAGTGTCCAGAAGTCTCGCTGTGGAGCTGATCTCATTGATCTTGTGGCGTCATGGTGAAATGAGCGATACCGCGTGTGGCAAGAATAATGAAGCCTATTCCAATCACACCAATTATCGCGAGAACGGTAAACGCCCCCTGTTCACCCCACGTACTAGATCTCATCCGACCAAGAAGATCGGGTCCGATATGTCCACCAAGATTCGTCACAGAGTTGATGAGTGCAATACCTGCTGCCGCAGCAGAACCACGTAGAAACAGCGGCGGAAGCGACCATAGCGGACCAGCGTACGAGATAGATCCACATGTGATGATCGTGAGCGCAAGAATTGACCCAGCAGGATTGCCTCGCATCTGTGTTAGCAGAAGAAGACCCACCACGGAAGCAACGAAGCATCCAACAAGATGCCAGCGTCGTTCACCCGTTCGATCTGAGTTTCGCGCCACGAGTACCATGCTGATCCCACCAAATACCCACGGGATCATTGTTAGCAAACCCGTTGTGAAATAGTCTCCACGGTCAACACCCATCTCGTGCACGATCGTTGGCATCCAGAAACTCACGGCATAGAGCACGATGATGCCTGAAAGATTCGTAAGACTAATGTACCAGAGCCGTGAATTGGCAAATGCAGATCGAATGCTATGCGTGCTCACGTGATGCGACTCTGCATGCGACCGAGCTACGCCGTTAAGGATCTCAGTTCGCTGATCATCTGTGAGCCACTTCGCATCACGCGGTCCGTTCGGGAGAACTCTCCAGATCACGATGCCCATGATCACAGAAGGAATTGCCTCGATCACGAACAGCCACCGCCATCCATGCCAGCCCTGCGCGCCGTGCAGTCCCTCGAGAAGCGCACCAGACAGCGGCGCACCGATAATGCTTGAGACAGCGATCGCCGTCATGAAGGTTGCGATCGTGCGTGCATGCATCTCGCGGGGGAACCAATACGTCAGGTACAGAATGATTCCCGGGAAGAACCCTGCCTCGGCGAGACCGAGCAGAAAGCGCAACGCATAGAGACTGAATTCGTGATGAGGTAAGCCGAAGAGCTCGGGCAGCGGACCCCATGGAATAACGTCGACAAAGGCGAAGGCGCAAGAGATTATACCCCACGTAATCATGATCCGCGCGATCCACACACGCGCCCCGAACCGCTCGAGCATCAGATTGCTCGGCACCTCGAACAGAAAGTACCCGATAAAGAAGATGCCTGCACCAAAGCCGTAGACGACATCGGAGTATCCTAACTCCGCCGACATCTGAAGCTTTGCAAAACCGATATTCACGCGGTCGAGAAACGACACGACATAGCTGAGAAACAACACCGGCATGATTCGTCGCATGACGATGCGAAATACATCACCAGACATCCAACCCCCTGAGAGAAAACTGGATTACTGTTTTACCACGATCGTATGCACGGAATCTCCATCAATGCGGTAGACACCTGGAGCCAGATCAGAAAGATCGACATGCAGTGTTGATTGATTCGCTGCCTCGACTTCGCGCACACATTGGCCAATATGCGACCAAACGCGATACGTGCCTGTTAGTGTCGCAACACCACTTCGCTTGATGATAACGTAATCGCTTGCAGGGTTCGGTCCTACGTGTAGGTCTGCATTCGTTTCAGCAACACCAACGGTTCCGTCGAGCGAAAATGCGCCGCGACGATACATGCCGTTTGTTGCAACTGTGCGCACAACGCCAACAACGCGGACGTTCGGTTGTGTGCGTCGCACGACGAACCCCTGCGGACGTTCTTCAATAGCACAACCATCACACTGTTCGAAGTACGTCATGGCTGTCGCGAGACATGGTTGCGCGGTATCAGGAATGCCGTAGGTAATCACAACACTATCGCTCTGACGCACGACGCGCAGGGTTGGCTCGCCATCACACTCCACGGCCATATTCATACCTGTGACGGCCCCATAGATGTTGCCAACACTGAGTCCGTCGACAGATCCGTACGACCATGCAGCAAAGCGAACATTTGGATTGAGAGGTGTTATCCGATGCTCACCGGGAAGAATCGGTCCCTCGAACGAAAGCATAAAACTGTCGCCAATTCTACGTTTGCGCAACATGGATGCAATGGGACGTCCGTCGACGAGGATGCTGGATTCATGCTGCGCCGAACACACGAGCGAGAGGAAATTGGATGTCTCTGAGGGGGCAACCACAATTGCATGATCCACCCATTGCTCAATCGGTGGCACAGTCTGCAGCTGAGGCATACCAGCATCAGTCGATGGATCATCAAGCGGTTGTGTTGACTGCCACGTGATGTATGCATACGACTTGCCATACTGCGCGCAGAGCACCGGTTTCGTTGCAAACCACAATGTGGCCAGCTCTACACGTGGTGCATACCAGGACTCACCTGCATTAAGCGTGATGTTCACACCGCTGGTTGGCGAAGAAGACAACGAGGTAATTGTTGTGCTGTCTTCCAGTGCGATGAATCGAACGACGTCTCCGCGATCGTCCTCAACATCAATCAGCGACAGGTCACGTCCGCGCAGACGTGTTGGAGTGTAGAGGATCGGACTCGTTACAAAGGTCTTACCCGCATACGTTGTTGGCAGCATTGCATCGTGCAGGTTGCCACGACTTCGCGTCGCTGCCCGCTCGTAGTTGCCCGACTTCGGCATGTTGTTTGGATGGCGCAAGACGGCCGCCTTCTCATGTCCGCTTACGACAGTAACAGGATGTGTACTTTCAACCAGGCACCGTCCGGTGTAGTCCGTTGAATCGTTACGCGATCGCCCAGATTCATGTTCGAACTGCACATACCACTGCTCACCCGCATTCAGCGTTGTATCACGTGTGCCCGAAGGAGGTGTTAGCGTTACGCGCGTATCATCAACATCGGCTACAACAGAGATGGCAGACGTCGTAACAGTTGGTGTCTCACTTGCCAGCCCATACTCATCCTGCCACCAAAGGAACGGACGGTACGACGTGCCCCATGCATAGCTCGGAAGATGACGTGCTGCTTCACCATGTCCGTACCCGTCTTGCATCGTCAGCACTGCGAATGGCTGCGTGCCCCGTAGCTCAACTGGATCTGTGGAGCTCATAGAGATCTCCACGCTTCCGCCTTCCGGAACAATAACCGACGTGCCGTTGAATGTTACGCGCGAGCCGGATTCAGACGTAAGGATGCATCGCTGTGTGGACGCAAAGGGAGTTTCTCCGGGAGCGATTCGAGGACGTATCGTCGTGATGCGATAGCGCAGACCTTCCTGTAAAACCATCCGCCCTTGGATATCAACTTGAGCATTGCCTGCACCTGTGCAGATTAGGAACAGCAACACGCTGAATCCAAGGGCGACCAAACGTTTCATTCTTCACTCCTGATTGGATTGAATATAGGAGATAAATGCAGTACGTTTGTTGTCATTCTTCATACTCTAAACGCCTATGAAGCCCTGCTCGCTTCTTCTCGTTACTGTTGGATTGTTGTTCCTCATGGGATGTAAGTCCCCGGCACCGGAGCAACCCAACTATAAGCCAGTTGGCTCCTACAATGCCGCACCAACTGACGACGATGTGAAGGCTGCTGCAGACGCTGCTGTGCGCTCGGCATTTCCCGATGGAAAGGGTGAAATCGTCCGCATAGAAAAAGCCGAACGTCAGATCGTTGCAGGCTTGAACTACAGGATGACGATCGTGGTGCGTCATAATGGCGAAGAACGTACCTATGCAACCGTTGTGTGGCGCAAGCTCGATGGATCGCACGATGTCGCGTCATGGAGCGAGGTTCGCCCACTGAAAAAATCTGACGATTAAGGGGAGAGCACTACCGTCCGACGATACGTCCCTCAATGCGACCCGTGGCGGATGTCGACTGCACCCTGATAGAGCCAATCGCGCCTTGTGCTTGGCCAGTGACGTTCCATGACGCAATATTGTAGGTTTCGTGAACTCAACCAACACGGACGGCGTTACCCCGACATGAACACGCAAGCAATCCTCGATTCGACAAGCCCCCTTCGCCAACAGCTCGAGCATCATCCGATGTACGAGCGCCTGACTACAGCCTCGGCGCTGGCTTCATTTATGGAGTACCACGTCTGGGCAGTCTGGGATTTTATGTCGCTTCTCAAAGCGTTGCAGCGACACCTCACGTGCGTCGAAACACCGTGGATCCCGATGGGTGACCCGGAAACACGGTTCCTCATTAACGAGATCGTTGTGGGCGAAGAGAGCGACGTCGACCGCAATGGTGTTCGCATGAGCCACTTCGAGATGTATCGATCAGCGATGAAGGGGCTTGGAGCCTCGACGACTGCAATCGATACGTTTGTCGCAGACCTTCGCTCTGGGCGAGCCTGGAGTGAAGCACTGGAAGCATCAGGCGCACCACCGGCATGTATCTCCTTTGTCCGCGGCACAGTGAGCATCATTGAGCGCGGAAAGGCTCACGAGATCGCAAGCGTCTTTACATACGGACGCGAGGATGTGATCCCGACGATGTTCCTCGGCATGCTCGATCAAGTTGCCAAGAGCGGCGAGGGTGTCGATGTAGAAGACCTACGCTACTATCTCCAGCGCCACATCGACGTTGATGGCGATCACCATGGTCCACTCGCCATCCGTATGGTGGAACTCCTCTGCGGTACCGATCCTGAACGACTCGCCGAAGCGGGTGAGGCAGCACGTAAGGCCCTGCAATGGCGCGTTGATTTGTGGGGTGCGATAGAGCACGCCTGCAAGTGATTATGATTCCGTTACAGACAAGGTAATCCCGAGCGTACGCCCCAATTTTGTGAAACAGTTTTTCGCATTTCATCGGGGGGATGCGCATGCATCGAATTGGGGTACTTCTTCTTGCGTTGGTCCTAGCGTGCACAGGTGTGCAAGCTCAGGTGACAACAACCGCCGGTGTCTATGGTATTGTGAAGGACGAGGGTGGACAAGCTCTCGCAGGCGCATCAGTCACAGTAGTTCACGAGCCAACAAAGACAACTGTTGGCACATACGCTCGTAAGGATGGACGCTATACGCTTACGTCGTTGCGTGTGGGCGGACCTTACACGATTACCGTGAAGCTCGTTGGTAAGCAAGACTTTTCGCTTAAGGTCGAAAAGCTTCAACTTGGTGAGAACCGCCGCATAGACGTGGTCCTCAGTGAAGGTTCTGTTACAGGAAAGACCGTCACAGTTGTTGGTGCACAGTCTACAATCCAATCGGGTCGTACGGGTGCTTCAACTGAGATTGATGACCGTGTGATTGCAGCATTCCCGACGATTTCGCGGAATTTCCAAGATTTTGTGCGTTTTACGCCACAATCTGCTTCGGCAGGGGGCGGCACATCAATCGGTGGTCGCAATAACCGCTACAACAACGTTCAAATTGACGGTACGCAGTACAATGACTTGTTCGGTTTGGGATCAAACGGAACACCAGGAAGTAGTGCGAACGTCACACCGATTTCTCTCGATGCTATCGAAGAGTTTCAAGTTCTCGTAGCTCCATACGACGTACGTCAGGGTCGCTTCACGGGTGGTGGTATCAACGCTGTAACTCGCAGCGGTACCAACAAGTGGACAGCTTCTGCGTATGGCTTCTTCCGCAATCAGAATATGATCGGCGACCTTGTGTCGACAAACTATCTTTCACGCGGAACAGACGGTGCAGCATTACCTGTCGGTGAGTACCGTGATACAACGATTCGCACACCGTTCTCCTCATTCTCGGAGTATCAGGTTGGTGCTCGTGTTGGTGGACCGATCATCCCAGACAAGCTGTTTATGTTTTTGAACGCCGAGAAGACGGGACGTACGCAGCCAAGGCCACAACTTGCCTTCCAGCAGAATGGCGCACTGAATCCACTTGTTCGTTCGATTGCAGATACAGTTGGTGAGATTCTCCAATCACGCTACGGATACAATCCTGGCGTTCTTGACAATCAGGAAGTCAACCGTCCAAGCACAAAGATCTTTGGACGCTTCGACTGGAACATTAACGATGCGAATCGTCTCACGCTCCGTCACAACTTCGTTGACGCAAGCGATGACATTTACAATCCAGGACGCACAGGCGTGCTGTTCGGCAATCGCCTCTACACATTCAACAGTCAGGCAAACAGCACAGTGCTGCAATTGAATTCATCGCTCTCGCCTGAGATGTCGAATGAAGTGATTGTTGGATACACGACGATTCGCGACTTCCGTGACATTGCTGGTGATCGTTTCCCATCGATCTCGATCTCGGATTCTCGCATCACAGGTATTAACATCAGCGCTGGTGCAGAGAACTTCTCGCTTCGCAATCGCCTCAGCACCGACGTGATTGAGATCACGGATAACTTCACGTACACGATGGGCGCGCATACGTTCACACTCGGTACGCAGAATGAGTTCTTTACATTTGAGAACCTGTTCATTCGCGATAATGCAGGAACGTGGAGCTTTAATTCGTTGAATGACTTCCGTAACGGTATCGGCGCACGTCTCCAGTACTCATTTGCACGTCCAGGCTTTGCTCCGGATTGGGCAGCACGTTTCTCGACAGCGCAACTGGGCTTCTATGTGCAGGATGAATGGGAAGTATCCGACCGCCTTCGCGTTACCCTTGGTCTGCGCGCAGACATGCCGCTGTTCTTCGACAAGGCATCGTACAATCCAACGGCTGACACAATCCGCTACAATGCATCTTCGGCACTGGCAGGGCAGCAACTTGGTCTGAATACGAGTGTTCTTCCTGGAAGCACAGTACTCTTCTCGCCACGTCTCGGCTTCAACTGGTCGAGTGATGATGAGAAGCCATGGCAGATCCGCGGTGGTATCGGCATCTTCACTGGTCGTGTTCCATTTGTCTGGATCTCGAACCAGTACTCAAACACCGGTGTCGAAGTCGCACGTCTCGATGTGCGCACGACGTCAACCGATACACTACGCTTTGATCCGACGCTCAATCCACTTGATTCAAGCTTCTACAAGCGTGTTGGTAACATCACAGAACTGAACGTCACTGCTCCTGACTTCAAGATGCCACAGTCGCTCCGTATTGATGCTGCCGTTGATAAGGAAGTCATGGATGGACTCTTCGTCACACTCGAAGGTCTCTACTCGCGGAACATCAACGATATCTACTACCGTGATATCAATCTTGGTGATCGTCGCGACACAACAGCGTTGGGATCACGTTTGCCAGGTGGTCGTGGTGTCTATGGCACGTACAGCGGACGCAACACAACTCCACGTACACAGGTTGGCTCATTCGGAAGCGGTCCGTTCACGAACATCATCCAACTCGGTAACACCTCGCAAGGCTACAGCTACATGTTCTCCGCTCAGGCCAAGAAGAACTTTGAAGGCGGTTGGTTTGCGAGTGTCTTCTACACACACGGACGCTCATTCGATCAGAATTCGGGCCTGTCGTCGCAGGCAATCTCTCAGTGGCGCTTCAACCATACGCCAGACAATCCGAATGAACTGCCAGTGACGCCATCACTCTTCGACATTCCACACCGCTTCGTCGTGTCGCTCAGCAAGCGATTTGAGTATGGTGGTGGTTATGCGACAACGATCAGCGCATTCTATGAACTTCGCTCAGGTCGACCATTCTCGTATGTATACGATGGTGACTTGAACGCTGACGGTCAAACGGAAAATGATCTGATGTACGTACCGAAGGACAACAGCGACATTCTCCTTGGTCGCGTGGTAACGCTCGGTAGCGGTGCAAATCGTCGCGACTCGCTTGCTCGTGGCTCAGCTACAACATACTCGCAGTTCAATTCGTACATCGAGCGCGATCCATATCTCTCAACCATCCGTGGTCAAGTCGCCGAACGCTTCTCAGCTCGTGAGCCGTTTGTGCATCAACTTGATCTGCGCCTTGCACAAGAGATTCCGAATCCGTTTGTTGACGGTCATCGCCTCGAGATCACTGTTGACTGCATAAACTTCCTGAATCTTGTGAATAACACATGGGGTCGCGTACAAACGGTCAATAACAACCGTGACTTGCTCCTTCGATTCGAAGGCTTGGTTACGCCGACAATGGTACAAGATGGCGCTACCAATGCAGCGGTTGGTACACCGATCTTTAACTATACGGACAAGAAGAATCCGTTCGGCTACGACGACTTGCTGTCCCGCTACCAGATTCAAGTAGGCGTCAGGTACTCATTCTGATCTACACATGATACTAAGGCACTGCGGCCATATCCCCTGCGGGATATGGCCGCAGTCGCTTTGTTGATAACCACTCGTATCATTGCACATGAGCAATCCTTGGGATGAACGGTACTCCGCGGCAGAGTATGTGTACGGGACCGAGCCAAACGATTATCTGCGTGAGCAGATGCATCGCATCGCTCCCGGTGGACGCGTGCTATGTATCGCAGATGGAGAGGGACGCAACGGTGTCTACCTGGCAGAGCATGGCTTCGACGTAACCAGCGTTGATGCGTCACGCGTTGGACTGGATAAGGCAAATGCTCTCGCTGCTGCACAGAAGGTCTCGATTACGACCGTGCATGCAGATCTAGCTGACTTCGATTTCGGTATCGCGCAATGGGATGCCATTGTGTCGATATTCTGTCACCTCCCACCTGATCTCCGCACGCGGATTCATGCCGCAATTACTGCGTCACTTCGTCGCGGTGGCATTGTGATTCTTGAGGCGTATACAGTGGATCAGCTTGCGCACAAGACGGGCGGTCCACCTGTGCCCGAGCTGATGATGTCCGAAGAACAGCTCAGACACGACTTCACTTTGCTGCACGTCATTGCGTGCGACGAGCGCACACGCATGATCCATGAAGGCACACTCCATAATGGCATGAGTGCTGCGGTTCAGTTGGTCGCACAACGAAAGGATTGACACCATGGAAACAGCATCAGATATCAAAGAAATGGTCCGTACGAAGTACGGCGAGATTGCCGGTCAGACGAAGGAGCAGAATGCCGCATCATGTTGTGGTGCCGGTGAATGCTCAACCGTAGACTACACGATCTTCGCCGAAGACTACTCGAAGATGAAGGGCTACCTCGCTGATGCCGACCTAGCGCTTGGCTGCGGCGTACCAACAGAGTTCGCGCAGATTCATGAGGGCGACGTTGTTATCGATCTCGGCTCAGGTGCAGGCAACGATGCCTTCGTAGCACGTGCAATTGCTGGTGAATCGGGGAAGGTGATCGGCATCGATATGACGCCGCAGATGGTCGACAAAGCACGCGAGAATGCCGACAAGCTTGGCTTCAATAACGTTGAGTTCCGACTCGGCGATATCGAGAACATTCCCATCGTAGCCAACAGAGCTGATGTCGTCATCAGCAACTGCGTGCTGAACCTCGTCCCTGATAAGCGTCGTGCCTTCGAAGAGATGTTTCGCATCCTCAAGCCTGGCGGTCACTTCAGCGTGAGCGATGTGGTGTTGCGCGGAGAACTGCCAGACGGACTCCGCAACGACGCCGAGATGTATGCTGGTTGCGTCTCTGGTGCTATCCAGATTGAAACGTATCTACAACACCTGCATGACGTTGGTTTTGCGACGATCACCGTGCAGAAGCAGAAAGCAATTGAACTGCCTGATGACATTCTTGCGAACTACCTCACCGCAGAAGAGATCGCCACGATGCGTGACGGACAGACAGGTATTCTGAGCATCACGGTCTATGGTGAAAAGTCCGCGGCAACGTGCTCTCCAGGAGCTGGTTGCTGCTAACGGGGCCGCTCACGCACAATCGAGAGACGCGTATCTACAAGCTGCAGTAGGTGCTCGGCATGCGGGTCCAGCTGCCGCGTAAAGAGCAGTGTTCCATCAAGTGCGAAAACATCCACAAGACGGATGTAGGGCGCTGAATGGAGATAGAGCGATGGACCTGCCACGAGGTGAATGCGTCGATGCGCGTGTTTCGCATCTTCTTCCACAACGCTTACGTCGACGCGCTCTTCAAACGCTCCGACGTTTGTTTCTACGTTGCCCCGCGCAACACCTCGTGCATCAGTTGTAATGCCTGCTTGAGGCGTTACACGTCCACGGAGTTGCGGCGTAACCTCAGGAAACAGTGATGCAGGCTCCGAGGTTGGCAACCACGATGCAATGACGTTGCTGTTGGTTGACTCGATGCCTGGAACGGATGCAACCCAGTAGTTACTCGCGTAGGTAAGTGCTGGTCGTGCTTCAACAGGTACACGAACCCAGCGACTTGGAATGACGATCGCTGGATCGACGCTGAAGATGTTGTTCGCAACAACGATGTTGCGAATGGTACGGTTATTCGAAAAGGGCTGCGAATAGACGGCATTCACAAATGCTGTGGATGTGTTGCCGACGGTCGTCCACATCCCAATGCATGTGTTGTGTGCAAATCGGACGTTCTCGATGACTTGTCGCTGAAGGAAGGATACCGTGCCCTCCCAGATATCGAGGCATCCTGCCATGTTGATGAAGACGTTGTTGTAGATGTCGATGTTCCGCGCACGAAATTCAGTGATCGCACCTGTCCACGCCTCTGTGCTGATCAACACACCCACCATGCCACGTCGTCCCTGCGGGAACATCGTGGTGTCCTTATGTGATCGCAGCACATTGTTCCGGATCACGACGCTGTCTGCCACATCGCAGTACACGCCGGGCGCCCAGTTGTCCTCAATCGTTACACCCTCGACAAGCACACGACGACTGTTGTTGATGCAAACAGCCTCGCCCCAGTTGCGACCGATCCAACACTCGCGCACGGTGACATCACGAGCGCCAAAGAGCTTAACTGCGCTGCCGAACTGACCGAGACTTCCTCGATAGTTCATGGTGTTGGTGTTTAGGACACGACAGTTCACGACTGCCGTTGTATCGGAAATTGGCGACCCATCCTGTCCGATGAGAATGCCATGTGTATAGGTGGAGTCGATTGTGACGTTACGTACTAGAACGTTAGTTGAGCGACGTGATCCCGTGCCGAGACGAATGCCGAACTGGTCGCTTCGTCGTACGGTGAGATTCACAAGTTCAATTCCTGAACCAGATGTTGTGATCACGCCATGTCCAGCGGGCATCTTTACGTCGACAGCATCTAGCACGACGTCGCCCTCACCCTCGAAGCTGAGTTCGAGCCATCGCACACCGTTTGTTCCCACAACATGGTGATCACCTGCCATCTGGATGAATGGTTCCGTTAGTCGATACGTCCCCGACAGAAAACGAAACGCACAGCCGATACGACCTGTATCGAGAGCTGTACGTTCTTTCATGCGCCGTATCGCACCTGTGTAGGATGCGACGGGCGCGGCGCGACTACCATCATTTGCATCGTTACCTGCAGGATCGAGATAGACCCGATACCGTGTTGCTGAGTCACCAACAAGCGTCGGATAGGGGATTGCATGTTGCGCGTGTGCTTCGATTGCAACGAGCATTGCAAGTATCACCAGTGCACGCATGAGGACGCCTTTGATAGTACATCATTAGAACCGCAGTCCGTACCAGACAACATTCGGCAATATCTGCACAGCTGGTGCAGGTAGATGATACAAATGCAACACACGAGCAATATCACGCAGCCATGGTGGGAGATTGGGAATCCGATGAAGTTGCCAATCGAGCGAGAGGACAACAACATGCTCGCCCCCTCCACGACCATCAAGATTGCGCACTGAGTGTCCAATGGCAACGCCGATCCAAGGTGGCAGGTACTGCTGCACCGAGCGCGGTGCTAGATCGTGTACATTCATCGTGAGCCAGTGCGTGGTTGACGTGTAGTCGTCAATGATGGCGTTATATGCCCCTTGACGAAATGCATTGGAAGGCCAGAAGGAAATCTGCAGGTCAATAGCGCGAAGCGATGGAACGTAATGCTGCACAACAGGCAGCACAGCGCCAACGGTGTTGGCTCCGATGTCGCCCCACGAGAACCCATAATCACGCGAGAATCCGTCACGCACCTCGATGTAGGTCTGATAGGTCATTGCTACGCCAAAGCCCCACCATGCAGCAGACCCCGAGTCGAGTCCGCACCAGCGCATGAGATCACCATACACCGTTGAAGCCATGTAGGCGAACGTAGCATGTCCATACTTATCGGCGTTCAATGCGTACGTATAGTCTTGCGACGTGTTGATATGGAACGGAACACGTTCGCCCTTCCACCAGAGATCATTCAGCATGCCGTGTCCAGCGAAAAAGCCACCGACAGTCGCTCCCGCAACTATGCCGACGCGCAGAGGATCAATGCGTGTTGAGTCGTGCTGTGCTGACATGCTCGATATGCATGCAAGTAGAACAGCGATGATGACGAGCGCCCGCATTAGAGCTTCGCTACGATACCAAGAATTGCACCGACACGAAGGAGTTGTCGATTGACACGTGAACCGGGTGCAAGGTTAATGTAGGCAGCATACGCAGATGGGGGAGCACTGTCGACAAAACCTCCACCAACGATTCCCCCTACAGTAATCTCGAGCGGGTCGATCGCGAAGTTCCAACCTATTGTGCCATGGTAGAGATCGAAGTTCACAATGGCATTCGATCCAGTATCCTCTGCACGGAGGAATGATCCATCACGAATCAGCGAAACGTAGAACGATGTACGCTCTGAGATCTTCGTCTTCATTCCCACAGCCACGTTGATGACTGCATATCGGTTGATGACTTCGCCATAGGTAAACATCGTATCAGGAATGATCGATCGGAACGGCGCGGGGGAAAGGGGCTTGTAAGGATCCAGTGAAGAGAACCACTCCGCTGTGAAGTAGATCGATGTTGTCTCGCTGCGCCAGGTTGCACCTACGGCAATCGACATTGGTGTACGATGTTTAGCTGAGAGATTCTGTTGACGATCACCATACAGAACCGACATCGTATCACCACGTTGCGCGTATTGGGAGGTACGCGTTTCTCCGCGTGTGGTGAGCACATGCAACGCAGGAGTCGTGATCGTAACGCCGATACTGACTGGATGGCCATCGTAGTAGTATCCGAGCTTTGCAAGCACACGAGCTGTACCATACACTTCGTACTCGGTAAGGCTCGCGGTTTCAGCTCGACCATCTGTAAGTGTGGCAGATGTGAGAATCGAGGAATACTCCGAGCTTACGGTCGAGACATACGTCGTGATTCCAACGGCATGAACATGATCGAGCGTGCGCGACCATGTAAGTCCAAACCACGAGTCGTTGAGATCACGAAGAATCGTACCCGATACACTATATCCTGTCATCGGACCTGTCTTGCTGGTGGCCGTGCCGTCAAGATCGAGTGATACATCTGTACGCTTGAGATACGAGAGAACGAGCGACCGCGATCCGAAGAATTCTACAGGAATGTTGATAGCAACTAGCGTGGGAAGAGGTTCAGTGTTTCCAGAACGAAGACGAAAGTACCCATCCGTGGTGGCGATTGTCGAGCGCGTCCAGTTCAATGTAACTGCCGATTGCACGGCACTTGTATCGGGGTATAGCGCTAGCGATCCAGGATTATAGAACGTCGACGAAAGGTCTGTCGTCGAACCGACGACTGCGCCCCCTAACAGCCACGACTGCGTTCCGTACTGATTCGTCCAGTAGTGCGCGTCCTGTGCAGCGAGTGACGCGCTGCATACCATGACTGCAAGCAGATACAGCGCGATGTAGCGCATCATTCGTCAAGGATGGCAAAGTTCTCCCATCCGCGAAGATCAAAATGCCACCACTCGCTTGGTAAAACATCGAAGCCTGCTGCGTTCATGATCTGCTCGAGCAATCGTCGATTCGCGAGGATACGCTCGGGAAGATCCATATATGTCGCCGCAGCACGCTCTGTGAATTCGTCGTAGCCGGTACCCATTTCGAGTTCCACGCCTGTGCTATCACATAGCGTGAGATCGAGCGCACACCCGCGGTTGTGCCGTGATCCCTTGGCTGGGTCTGCGACGTATCGCTCATCAGGAATAATGCTCCACATCAACCGCTGAATGCTGAGCGGACGATATGCATCGTAGACTTTGAGTTGGAGTCCGCGTGAACGCGCGTCGCGCTGAGCCACAAGCAATTGCTCTGCCATTGCACGGCGAGCATAAAGCGTATCCGATGTGTAGAGGATGCGCTTCGTGAAGTTATCAGACGTAGCGTACCGAACATCGGTCAGCAGATCAGGTACAACGTCGTGAATGCGAACCAGCACGGTATCGCGTGGTTCATTCTCAAAGGTCATGGACATTACGGCTAGTACGAGAAACGAGAGCATGCTCGAAACTACGTTACTGCTTTACAATCAGCGACCTCGAAGTTGTCGTTGCTGTTGATGACTCAACCAGATAGACGCCGCTTGGCAGGTTGCTGATGTCAACCGCTTGCGCTGTTTCGCTGCGTACCACGCGTCCGTCGATGGTGCGAACAACTACAGATGTGCCTCGGTGATGAAGCACATCCACGACGGGATTCGGCCATGTGAGTGGCATATCTACATCATTCGTCTCGGTAACGGATGTAGCACACGGAAGCGCAGAGATCAACTCCCACATCTGACGGTCGTACACAATCTGCATCGGCTCGCTCCCCGTTGGAGGGTTGCCCATGCGAATGATCACCATGTTCTGACTTGGTATCACGTAGAGTTTCTGGTCGTTCTTGCCGAGCCCCATATACATATCGGAAGGGGCTTGTGGGATCAATGGACCCGGTAGCGATGCCTCAATGCCAGGGAGCATCATGCGATCCTTACCATTGAGCCAGAAGAGATACCCGTATGATGGATTGAGGTTCTGTGATGTTGATACCATGTCGGTGAAATACGACTGATCGCGGATCACTGTATCGCCGTTCCACACGCCCTTTGCGAGCAGCAGCAGACCAAATCGTGCCATTGAACGCGGCACCGACCACAGCACGCCATTGATAAAGATGCCGCCCATACCAATGCGTCGCGCAAGATTCTGTGTGTAGTAGCTCGTGAAGCTCGACTTCGATGCAGCAGCAACGATGTCTTGAAGCTTAAGGTAGGCTGGGTTGTAGTAATCCCAGATCGTGCCAGGGGGCGCGCGATATGTGAAGCAGTCTGGCGTACGACAATCGGTATCATCAGGTCCGCGACCCTCCACACCAGTGGTCATTGTCAAATGGTGGCGCACGCTGATCGCATCTTCTTGCGCGTTCGTCATCGTACTCCAACCGTTGCCGAGATAGCGGGAGCTAGGGGCATTGATATCGAGAAGCTTCTGATCCTGCGCTATGCCAACGAGTGCGGCTGTTACCGTCTTTCCCGCCGATGCCCAGTACCATACGCTGTCGCGTTGAAACGCATCGAAGTACCACTCCCGTACGATGCGACCATCCTTGAGGATGATGAAGGCCTTTGTGTACGTGCGCCGCAGAAACTCCTGAAGCGAATCAAGTCTATCCTGACACCAATTCATGTCTTGCGGCGAGCGTGTCTCCCACACACCGGTGCTCTGTGCAGGAGGGAAGTAGAGATCCTGCGCAATGCTCGGTACAGCGCACATCCACACACAGATTGCGCCAAGCAGCAGATTACGGCCTAGCGT
>CAMCXP010000008.1 GCA_945883395.1 Melioribacter roseus P3M-2 | reverse complement strand
ATCTCGTTGATTATCAAGTAGTGCCTTCTACCATTGACGGTAAACGATATCAAGGCTTCACCAGAATACGTGATTGGTGATCTTGATTCACGAGCTTGAGGGACGTTTCCTGCGAGAACCGACACTCGCAAGATAATGGAATCGCCGTTAGACATCGTGACCGGTTGGTTGGAGACTCTCGCCGTTCCCTTTGAAACAGCCACCGCATAGGCACGATTGTCAATCCAGGCACTGTCGAATCTGATTTCCTGTTGCGTTGTGATCCGCACGCCGAATGAATAGTCAATCCCTCGTCCCCCACTTGCGACTCCCGCAACCCAAGGTCGGGATGTCGCACTCAGAAGCACACAGAACTTGTCGTTCTTGTCGACTGCACCATCTGATTTCTGAACGGCTGACGTTTGCTTGTTTAGCGTCTCCGAAACCGTGTCGATCGGCACAGTATCTGGTAATGCAGGCTGTGAATCATCCGAAGTGGCAACGCTATCCGCTAACGCCGTGGTCGAAGCACGCCCCCCCGTATCGCGTTGACACGCAATCGTGACGGCAGCAATCGCACTGAGGATCAACAGCATTGTTTTCATCGTGCTTCGTGTATGTGACTACGATATTCCTACTCAAAGCTAATCTACTTCGAGATCTCAGCATTCTAAAACCTGGGGCGTTGCCCACCTCTAAAACCTGGGGCGTTGCCCCAGGCGGGCATGGGTCGCGCTTTCAGCGCTCTCCTGTAGAGCTAGAGCGCCAACGGCGCGATACATATCAATCCGGGGTAACGCCCCGGGTTTTCGAGATGCTATGAGCGCTATCTCCTCAATCTAAAATCTGGGGCTTCGCCCACCTCGAAAACCTGGGGCTTCACCCCAGGCGGGTATGGGTCGCGCTTTCAGCGCTCTCCGTAGAGCGCTATATGTGGACATAACACCACCACGACTGCTACACCGCCGCTATTCCCTATCTTTGTGGCTTGCACTAACCCAGTCGCAGATAAGGATATGGCTCTACACGACCGCTCAGATTTTCGCAACATCGCAATCATCGCCCACGTTGACCACGGGAAGACAACCCTCGTCGACCATATGCTGCGCCAAAGCGGCACGTTCCGCGACAATCAAGTTATTGCCGAACGAGTGATGGACTCGAACGACCTCGAGCGCGAAAAGGGCATCACCATCATGGCCAAGAACGCAGCCGTGCGGTGGAACACCTACAAGATCAATATCGTCGACACTCCGGGTCACTCTGACTTCGGTGGTGAAGTGGAACGCGTCTTGTCGATGGTAGATGGTGTGCTCCTCCTTGTCGATGCTGCCGAAGGCCCGCTCCCGCAAACACGCTTCGTGCTGCGCAAGGCGCTTGACATGGGGCTGAAGCCAATCATTGTGATCAACAAGATCGACCGTAGCGATGCGCGTCCCGAAGCGGTGCTCGATGAGATCATGGAGCTCTTCATCAATCTCGGTGCATCGTACGAGCAGCTCGACTTCCCTATCATCTATGCAATCGGCAAGCTTGGCGTAGCGAAGGTGAAGCTCGAAGACGAAGCAACATCGCTTGATCCGCTCTTCGAAGCAGTAGTGCGTCATATCCCGCCGCCAAAGGTTGACACGGATGTGCCCTTTGCAATGGTGATCAGTGCACTGGCATGGTCGGACTACGTCGGTCGCATCGCGATTGGTCGCGTCATCGAAGGCTCAGTCAAGGTTGGCGACAACGTCAATCTCATCAAGCCCGATGGAAGACGCGAATCAAACCGCATCACAAAAATGTATGTGCACGAGGGCATCACGCGTGCAGAAGTAGACGAAGCATCTGCCGGTGAGATCATTGCTCTCTCAGGATTCGAGAACGTGTATATCGGCGAGACGATTGCCGATGCGACGCGCACGGAACCACTCTCCTACGTAAACATCGAAGAACCGACGATTGCCATGTACTTCATGGTGAATACCTCCCCGCTTGCTGGTCGTGAAGGGAAGTTTGTAACGACTCCAAAGATTCGTGAGCGTCTCTATCGTGAGCTGCGTAATAATGTTTCGCTGCGTGTCGGCGATACTGATTCACCGGACGTCTTCAAGGTGTCTGGTCGCGGCGAACTTCAGCTTGCAATTCTTATTGAAACCATGCGGCGTGAGGGGTTTGAGTTTGCCGTATCACGTCCCGAGGTTCTTTTCCGTCGTAATGAGTCCGGCACGTTGGTCGAACCAATCGAGCACGTTACCGTTGACGTTCCACAAGATCACGTAGGAACGGTGATTGAGAGCTTGGGTCGACGCAAGGGCGAGATGACTGCCATGACACCGAGCAACGACAGCGTGCGTTGTGAGTTTCTTGTGCCAGCGCGTGGTCTTATTGGATTCCGTACCGAGTTCCTTACCTCTACGCGTGGCGAAGGCATCATTCACCACACATTCGATTCGTATCAGCCGTTTAAGGGCGCAATTAGTGGTCGTTCACGCGGTGCACTTGTGTCGATGGAAACAGGTCAGGCGACTGCCTATGCGCTTGAAATGGTACAAGTTCGCGGTACGCTGTTTATCGAGCCGGGCCAGCCTGTGTATGAAGGCCTCATCATCGGCGAAAATGCTCGTGAGGAAGACCTCAGCGTTAATGCGTCACGGACGAAGCACCTGACGAACATGCGTTCGAGCGGATCTGACGGTCTTGTTAGGCTCGAAGCACCTCGCCAGCTCTCACTCGAGCAGTGCATCGAATTCCTTGAAGATGATGAGCTCTTGGAAGTAACGCCGGTATCGGTTCGCATGCGCAAAAAAATTCTTGACACCACTATGCGTCAACGTGCCAAGAAGCGTGAAGCCTCTGCAATGGAGTAATCACCCGGGGGTAGACTGTTGAACAAACGTCTTCTCAACATCGTTGGTATGTATCTTCTTTCGGCAACCATTGTTGCCGCTGCAGTGCCGTTCGTACCAGTGAATAACGCGGACGAGCCCGTGCTCCTCCGCGTGCGCGTGGCCAAGGGCAACGCCTTTCGCTACATCTTGATGTCGACCACGTCCCAGGACATGACTGTTGAGATGAACGACATAACGAACGAGTCGACGTCGTCGCTGACAGTCACGATGGTTGTAAATGACGCCGCATTGGATCGTGCCGACATTACGACGACCTTCTCCGATGTGACCAGTAGCGTTCGCGTGCGTGGCATGGAGGAACTCGGCGTTGCACGTGATACAACCGTGCGCCTCACCCAGTTCGAGGGCGCATCGATTCGCCTAACGATGGATCAGTTCGGGCGCGCGTCAAAGGTCTCGACCTCACTCGACGGAACTGCATCAGCCTTCTTTTCCTCGATGAAGATTCTCGATCGCTTCTCCGCGTATTTGCCCAAGGAGCCTATCTCTGTAGGGGGCTCGTGGACACTTGAAAACATCGACACAACGGCTGCGCCGAGCGGTTCGGGTGATGTTCGGACAACAGCAGTCACCGTCTACACCTACCGCGGCATTCGCGATACCCTCGGCACGCGCTGCTGGGTGATTGATGCTACATCGTCGTCGCTCACACAGGAGGGCGAAATTACTGCCAACGGGATTGATCTCGAACTCGAGGGCAGCGGACAGTCGCAGGGGACAACGTTCTTGGACGTGAACAATGGAATGGTTGTTGCCACTCGTGGGATGGTTGCGATGCAGACGCAGATGTCGCTGAGCGGCCAGCAGTCGATGGTCATTCCGGTTGCAACGCAGATGCAGTTCACCATGACGCGTATTACGGAGCGACGGTAATGCGGCACGTTGTTGCACTGATGCTGTTCCTCGCCTGCACGGGCCTTGTGCATGCACAATTCCGCATCGCGCCAGGGGGCACACCACGTCCACTTGGGAACGACACCATTTGTTTTCGCTACGACTTCCGCGCAGGCGATACGCTCGTGTATGACATGCAGGCCTTCGACAGCATCGCTGTCGACAAGGCAATCAGCGAGTCCTTCCGTAAACAGCGCGTTGAACGTATTCGTGTGATATGTGACAGCGTCAGCTCTACCGGGCTGATGTATCTGTCGCGCCAACTCCTTGCAGCACGCGAAGAGAATTACCGACTGGCATCTCCGTACGACACCACGCGTCGCGCCAGCCACCCGTGGGCATCGCGTGTCCATCGCATCGCTATCGACAGTCTTGGACATCGCCGCAATGTATCGATGCATGATGAGCGCATCGCAGGCGTATCTCCGGGCGGGTTGTTCCACCCCCAGCTCTTCCCTATTCTCGACACGTCCTGTGGACGGCAAAATCAAACCTGGCTGGCTGTTGATACGGTAATCCTTGTAGAGAATGCCTCTCCAAGTCCAGTGCTGGTGCAACAGAATTATTGGCGCGTCGTTGATGTCCTCGACACCCTGGGGCGAGCCGTAAAGCGCATTCAATTCACGCAGTCTGGTACCGGGGCATACGAAGTCTCTGGCACCGACGTAGGTGGTCGAGTTACATCCATCCTGGCGTCGTTCGGAGTGTGTACATTCGACCAAGCCCTGAACATTCTCTTGCATCATTACGTGACATCAGAAATCAAGTTCACCATGCTCACGGGTGGACGTGAAGTCACCGGTAAGCACTTCGTTACGGCACAATACACCCTTCGCTCCTTGCGCAGTCGCGATCCGCGTCGTCGTTGGGATGCTACGGGAACCCCTGCAGCTGGACGTTCGTCGAAGTAGTGCAACTTCCTGCACGTGGCGACGTATGGTGCCCCGTTCCTGATCAAAACTGTTCTCTCTCACTAGTCTATCATTGTCTATGACCGGTGTCCGTCATCTTTTCCTCGCACTGTCAGTCCTCGGCACACTGCACGTTGGCGTTGCCCAGGAGCGTGGAGCGCAGCGTCTAACGCTGAAGGAGTGCATTCGGATCGGGATCGACAACAGCTTCGATCTCAAGGAAACCTATGCTTCCTCACGTGCTGCAGGAGCTGGTCTCACGCAGGCATTTGGAGCCTATCTGCCATCAGCTGACATTTCGGCCAACTACTCTCGACAGCTGACGAATCTGCGAGAGCAGTTCTCGATCGTCAACGGTGTTCCAATTGTGGGTCAGCCCCTTCCCAACACGTATGGCTTGAATGGTCAAATGAATCTGACCCTGTTCAATGGATTTCGGCGTGAGTCGCAGTATGATGCTGCGCAGAGCTCGGTGGAGGCTGCATCGGAGGACATTCGCACAAGTCGCCTTTCGATCGCGTTCAATGTTACACGGAACTACATCGATGTGCTCCGCCGACAGCAGATCCTCTCGGCTCGTGAAGAAAATCTTGCGCTGAGTAAGGCAACCTTCGAACGCATTGTTGCGCTCAAGGAGGCAGGTCGATCAACGATCCAGCAAGTGATGTCGCAAGAGACGGAACTAGCCAATCAAGAAGTATCGGTGGTGACTGCACAGAACGACCTGGATGTCGCGAAGGCCACACTCCTGGCCTCAATGAGTGTCAATCCAAGTCAGTCGATTGAAATCGATCCGTCATCCCTCCTTGGCGATGTAACGGCATCGACCGTTACGACGTTTCGGGGTCGCGTCGGACCTGAGCCTGTGGCCATTCAGCGCGCCTTTGCAACACGCCCCGATATTATGTCGACACAGATGCGAGTCGATGTTGCAAAGTCTGGAATCACAACTGCCGAGTCTGGCTACTGGCCTACACTGACAGCTGTTGGCGGCTATACGTGGCGCAATTTTACCATTGCCGACTTCGACCGACAAGGTCAAGTGTACGTCGGACTCAATATTCGCGTCCCTGTGTTTGATCAGTTCACGACCAACGCAAACATCGAAAACGCAAACCTCTCGCTCACACGTCAGCAGATGGCACTTGCACGCTTACAGAATGACGTACGCACAAATATTCGAAGCGCGTTTCTGCAGCTCGGCGCTGCTGAAAAAGGTCTCGACATTACCGAGCGTGCGCTGCGTGCAGCACTAACGAACTTCAATGCCGTGCAAGAGCGTTTCAGCGTTGGATCGGCAACGCTCCTTGATGTTCAAACGGCGAACAATCAACTCATCACTGCCCGTGTCAATCGTGTTACCGCAGTCTATGCCTACCATGACGCGGCGACCTTCGTTGAATTCACTATCGGCACTTACGGAGATCAGTAAGTATGGCAAAGAAGCGCTCCCGGAAGGGACTCATCATTACTCTTGTTGTTGTGGCACTGTTGATTGCAGGCACGGTGGTTATCGTCCTCCGCTCTGGCGACGAAGGACCGGTCCTCGTCAGTGTTGAGCCAACAGCCACACGGACAATTACACAAACTGTCAGTGCTATTGGCAAGCTTCAGCCGGAGCACATGGTGAAGATCTCCTCTGAGGCCAGTGGCGAGATCATCTACCTCGGCGCTAAGGACGGCGACATGGTCAAAGAAGGTCAGCTCTTGGTCCGCATTCGTCCCGACATCCTTGAGTCGCAGCTTGCACAGACCCGTGCAGCTACCGATGGCGCGCGCATGGAGATCACCATTGCGAAGGCAGAGCTTGATCGCTCAGAAGCCGACCTCAAGCGTGTGACCGAGCTCTACAAAAAAGAGTTCGCGTCGAAGGAAGAATTCGATCGCGCGAAAGCATCATATGAATCGGCGGCAGGTCGATATGCGCAGTCACGGTCGGAGTATCAACGCTCGCAAGGTGCACTGCAACAGACACAGGCGTCAGCAAGCCGCACGATGATCTATGCACCAATGAGCGGCACAGTGACGTACCTGGGCGTAGAGACGGGCGAGAAGGTTGTGGGCGTAGCCCAGATGCAAGGCACCGAGATGATGCGCATCGCCAACCTTGATACGATGAATGCATGGGTTGACGTGGATGAAAACGACGTCGCGCTGATCGGCATCGGAGATACAGCACGCGTTCGTGTTGATGGTCTGCCAAACACAACACTGCGCGGCGTTGTCTACGAGATCTCCCATTCGGCAACAGTTAGCGCGGCAGGGACACAAGAAGAAGTGGTGAACTTTCAGGTGCGCATTCGCTTGATCGATCGCGATACGCGTATGCGCCCCGGTATGTCCTGCAACGTGGAGATCGAAACAGAGACAAAGTCTGATGTGCTCAGTGTGCCGATCCAGTCGGTTACCGTGCGTCAGGATGCAAATGGAGGAAAGACCGAGGAAGATCCTCAGGTTCAGCAAAAGAAACCTTCATCATCGGAAGCCAAGCGTCCCGAGAGCATCGTATGGGTGTATTCAGGCGCAACAGTCACATCGCGTGCTGTGAAGACAGGCATCAGCGATCAAGGATACATTGAGATTCTGAGCGGACTCAAGCCCGGCGAGCAAGTGGTGTCGAGCCCGTACCAGGCTATCAGCAAACTGCTTACCAATGGCGCACCTGTCCGCGTCGAAGATCCATCAGCACGGAAGGAACGATTCCGTCAACTTCGCCAGCAGCAATGAGTCAGCCAATCATCGAAATCGCGAACCTCGTTAAGAGGTATGAGATGGGCGACGAGGAAGTGTTTGCACTTCAGGGCGTCACGCTCACCATTGGTCGCAATGAGTACGTCGCACTGATGGGTCCGTCCGGCTCCGGTAAGTCGACCCTCATGAACATGCTGGGATGTCTCGACACTCCAACGTCGGGCTCTTATCTGTTCACCGGGGAGAACGTCAGCGATATGGACGATGATGATCTTGCCGAGATTCGGAATCGTGAGATTGGCTTTGTGTTCCAGACCTTTAATCTGCTGCCTCGCGCTACAGCATTGCAAAACGTTGAACTTCCTCTCGTCTACGCCGGCATGGCGAAAGATCAACGGATGCAACGTGCCACGGAAGCTCTCAAACGAGTGGGCTTGGCCGATCGCATGGATCATAAGCCGAATGAACTCTCCGGTGGACAACGTCAGCGTGTTGCGATCGCTCGCGCTCTGGTAACGTCGCCGAGCATTATCCTCGCAGATGAACCAACAGGTAATCTCGACAGTAAGACTGGACAAGATATCATGCGACTGTTTGGCGAGCTCTGGCGAGGCGGCAACACGGTGATTCTTGTTACCCACGAAGAAGATGTCGCACGCCATGCACGACGTATCATTCGCCTCCGCGATGGTCGTATTGAATCCGATGAGGTAAATCCGCATGCTCCGTTGGCCTGAACTCCAGGAGTCATTCCGCATAGCGACGTCGTCGCTTCGCGTGAACCTCCTTCGCTCGATTCTCACCACAGCTGGCGTTGTGGTGGGAGTGGTGCTCGTGGTGCTCATGGGATGGACAATCAATGGTCTTGATGCCGTGTGGGAGCAAACGATCTCCATCATTGGCAAGGACATGATGTACATCGATAAATGGAACTGGGCAGGGGGCGGCAACTGGCGCAAAATGGAAGCACGCTCGAACATCACACTTGATCAAGCACTGCAATTACAGCAACGCATGGAGTCGGCCGAAGACATCATCCCACTCATCCGTAAATGGGGTGGATCAGTATCCCTCGGAAACACAAGCATTCGTTGCTCCGTCACTGGGACTACTGCTGCATACGGTAACACCGCCGCAGGTACCGCCGCAGCTGGACGCTTCTTCAATGGTGTTGAAGAGCACAGTGCGGATAAGGTTGTTGTCATCGGCTACAACGTCAATAAGAATTTGTTCCCCACATCATCGGCCGTCGGACAGTCCATTAAGATCGCTGGCATTCCCTATCGTGTTGTTGGTGTGATTGAGAAACGAGGCTTTCTCTTCATGGACTTCGTCGACAACGAAGTGTTCATCCCGCTACATGCATTTCGCGGTGCGTATGGGTTTGTTGGACGGAGCTTCTCGGTAGGCATCAAGACAGGCAGCGAGCGCCTGCTTGATATCGTGCGCGATGAAGCAACGGGCCACATGCGATCGATCCGCAACGTATCACCACTCGACGATAGTGACTTCTCGATCAATGAAATGAAAGCCTTTGATCAACAGGCCAAGAACATCCGTGTAGGAATCTGGGTTGTTGGTATGGGGCTCACAATTCTTGCGTTCATCGTGGGATCGATCGGCATCATGAACATCATGTATGTGTCGGTTACCGAGCGAACGAAAGAGATTGGCGTGCGCAAGGCCATCGGTGCACGCCGTTCATCAATCCTGCTTCAGTTCTTGATTGAATCAGCCTTGCTCTGTGTAACAGGCGCTGTGATTGCCTTCCCGATTGCACAGGTGCTGGTGGGCTCAGCTCGATTCCTTGCTGTGTCGGTGTTTGAGCTCGAATGGGCCTCGGTGGTAAGTCCGCTGATACCGCTTGATCTCCTAGGTATCGCCGTAGGTGTATCCATCCTCGTTGGTCTCCTGGCTGGTTTGTTGCCGGCTATCAAGGCATCGGCACTTGATCCTGTGGAGGCACTGCGCGCAGAATGAACGCTCTTGAATCCATATCCATCGCTATCGATGCCGTACGCTCGCAAAAGCTCCGGTCGAGTCTCACCCTGCTTAGTATTGGCATCGGCGTGTTTGCCATCATTGCTTCGACGTCCATCATGAACACGCTGCAACAAGCAGTGAACGGACAGCTTGCCGACCTCGGCGAGAACTCGATCTTGATTCAGCGAACACCAACGATCAACTTCGGAACGAACTGGGCGAAGATGCGCAAGCGCAAGAACATCACCTATGCACAGGCGCAGCAGTTTCGTGATCGCATGACTACCACACAGCTGATTTCCATCAGCAACGAATCACCTGCATATACGATTAAGGCCGGGCTCGAATCGACGAATCCTGATGTTTCACTGATCGGCATCGACGACCAGTACTTTGCTGTTAACGCAATCGCAATCGGAGAAGGTCGGTCCTTCATCGAATCGGAAGTCATCTTGAATCGCCGTGCAGCCGTTATCGGAACAGACGTGGTAAAAGCACTCTTCGGACAAGGCAGTGCTCTCGGGAAGACGATTACGATCAAGAACCAAGAGTTCGACGTCATCGGCATTCTTGAATCCCGCGGTGGTGTGCTCGGCCAGAGTCAGGATAATCGTGTGCTCATCCCCATTACGGTGTTCAATCGCTACTACACCTCCGAGTGGGATGCCAGTGTTGACATCTCAGTCAAGGCCGAATCGAAGCTCACGCTTGAGTCGACATTTGATGAGGCTGTTGGTGTGATGCGTGCATTGCGCTCCGTCAAGCCGTGGGATGAAAACAACTTTGAGATCGATACGAATGATGCGATTACCGGACAGTTCAGTGGGTTTTCGTCTGCGCTGTTGATCGTTGCGTGGATTAGTGGTCTCGGCGCTCTTGTTGCAGCAGGTATTGGCATCATGAACATGATGCTCGTCAGCGTCCGCGAGCGCACGCGCGAGATCGGTGTCCGCAAAGCACTCGGAGCTCGCAAGCGCTGGATCGTGCGGCAATTCCTGATCGAGAGCATCACCTTGTGTCAGCTAGGTGGTCTTACCGGTATGATCGGTGGTTTGGGATCATCGTGGGCCGTGACGGAGATACTCCGCGGCACGATGCCGTCGCTGTCCTACGTGATGCCATGGGGCACGGTTGTGTTCAGCATTGTGATCTGCACGGTGATTGGGATCGGCTTCGGACTCTACCCCGCGTGGCGGGCCGCAACGCTCGACCCAATTGAAGCATTACGCTACGAATAAACCGTCCATTGCCTGAGCCGTCGTAACTTGTCCGCATGTACGGCCGCCTCATCGCACCAGAGATCGAGGAACTCATTGCGGCACGCGACTTTGCGACGATTCGTGATGTCGTTCTGGATTGGGAACCTGTTGAACTCGCAGACTTACTCGCAGATCTCCGTGAGGAGAGCCGCGTCGTTGTGTTCCGTCTGCTCCCCAAGGATATCGCTGCTGAGTCGTTCTCCTATTGTGAGTTCGACACGCAACAAGAGCTGCTCCACGAAATGGCTCGCGAAGAAGTTGGCGCGCTGCTCAACGATATGTCTCCGGACGACCGTACGCAGCTCTTCGAAGATCTTCCTGGCAACGTTGTATCAGAGCTCATCAACTCGCTCAGCGCTGAAGAACGCAGCATTGCCCTAGCCCTGCTCAATTGGCCGGAAGATTCCGTCGGACGTCTCATGACGCCCGACTATGTGATCATCAAGAAGCATTGGTCTGTCCAACAAGCACTCGATCACATTCGCAACTACGGCAAAGACTCGGAAACACTGAACTATCTGTACGTCACCGAGCATGGCACGCTGATCGACGACATTCACATTCGTGAAGTCCTCCTAGCGAGTCCTGATACCCGCATACGCGATATCATGGATGAGAAGGTTGAGTCGCTCCTAGCAACTGACGATCAGGAAACAGCCGTTCTTGCCTTTAAGCGTCTGGACCGCTTTGCGCTACCTGTTGTTGACATCGACAACAAGCTGTTAGGCATTATCACGCTCGACGACGTACTCGACGTTGCTGAAGAACAAGCAACCGAAGAAATGCAGCGATTCGGTGCTGTTGAAGTACTTGATGAGCCGTACATCGATGTGCCGCTATTCGAACTCGTACGTAAGCGCGCAACATGGCTCGTTGTACTCTTCCTTGGTGGGTTCCTCACGGCAACAGCAATGTCCGCGTTTTCATCGACGATCGACACGGCAGTGATTCTCGCGCTCTTCCTTCCGCTGATTATCTCGTCGGGAGGTAACTCCGGATCACAGGCCGCAACGCTGATTGTGCGTGCACTCGCACTCGGTGAGGTAACACTCAGCGATTGGTGGAAGATCATGCGCCGCGAAATCGCAGTTGGTTTTATCCTCGGCTTGTTGCTTGGTATCCTTGGCTTTGCACGCATTGTTATCGGACATGGTCTCGACGGTACCTTTCATCCGGAGTCAACGTGGATTGTTGCAACGGTGATCGGTTTGTCGCTCATCGGCATCGTGATGGCCGGAACAATTGCTGGTTCAATGTTGCCATTGCTGATGAAACGTCTGGGATTTGATCCAGCTGCATCAAGCGCACCATTCGTCGCAACGTTTAGCGACGTGACAGGCATCGTGATCTACTTTACGATCGCAACACTTTTACTGCGTGGTATCCTGCTCTAACCAAGAACTCAAGACTGCTAGCCACGACGAGAAGCGGCAGAACCGATGCGACCATCATCAAGCTATTGTCATCAGGCACAGGTGCATTCATCCTGAGGATGGCGAAGCTAACCGATCCGACAACGGCAAGTGAGAGCAGCGCTGGAACAACAATCAAGGGCGTCCACCCTGGACGTATTGCCGCGAGCACGCCCGGCACAAACAACGCAGGTCCGGCAGTAAGCCACAAGGCAATCAGCGATAGATTCTGTTGAAGGGGCTGATGATGCGGTCCCCAGATGAGCGGAACCCACTGCAACAAGCTCCAAACGCCCCCTGCCAGAAACGTGAACGTCACACCCCACTGAGCGATACGTCCGCCGCGTGATTCTGTGCGAGCAATTGCTGCGTAGCCGAACAGGAACATGATCACGCCATACACAATCGTGTAGAGACCATACTCACTGGTGAAGAGCATGGCAATGGCATAGAGCGTAATCGTCGCCCCAATGCGCAGAGCTTGCGGTCCAACGCGACGTGTATACTCACGTGCGCGATCGAGGTCGGGACGATCTGTTGGCACCATGTATGCCTCCTAGAACACGTTGTACACAATCAGCGATGCAACGTAGGCCATAGCGAACGTGATTCCAAACGCAAGTGTTGGCCACTTCCATGAACCTGTTTCGCGCTTCATGATTGCCATCGTACTAATGCACTGAAGTGCAAACACGTAGAAGGCAAGAATCGACAATCCTGTGCGAAGCGGAATTTGCTCCTGCAGAACTTCTCGCAGAGGAGCATCAGACTCTGCAACATCTGCTGCATAGATCTGCCCCATCGCACTCACAAAGGTTTCACGGGCCGCGTACGAACTCAATACGCCGAGTGTGATGCGCCAGTCAAATCCAAGTGGTGCGAAGATCGGTTGAAGTGTCCGACCGAGGTCTGCCGCATACGAGTTGTCGAGTTGGTATTGCTGCTGTTGCAGCTCTGTCATTGATGGGTCTGGTTGCGTGCGCGGTAGCTCGGTGAGAATCCACAACGCAACAGAGAATGCAAGGATCACTGTACCTGCCGTCGTCACGAAGTCGCGTGTGCGATGAACCATCGTAACGCCAATACTGCGAAGCGAGGGCATGCGATACGGAGGGAATTCAATCATGAACGGCACAACAGCACCGCGGAACATGGTGCGCTTAAGCACGAGTGCAACAAGCAGACCACTGAGCGCGCCCAGCACATAGAGTCCGACCATTACCGCTGCCTGCAACGAGAAGCCCCCTGCAATCGTGATTGCCGGCACTACCGAACTAATCAGCAATGTGTACACGGGTAGACGCGCAGAGCATGTCATCAACGGCGTTGCCATGATGGTTGCCATGCGATCGCGGTACGACGGAATAATCCGCGCCGACATAATGCCGGGGATTGCACACGCGAAGGACCCAAGCAAGGGAATAAAGGAGCGCCCTTGCAAACCGAACACACCCATGGCACGATCCACCAGGAATGCAGCTCGCGCGAGGTAGCCACACTCTTCAAGGATTGTGACAAGCACGTTGAGAATGATGATCTGCGGCAGGAAGACGAGGATCGATCCAACACCTCCGATGAGCCCCCTGACCACGAATGAGCGCAGGAGATCATTGCTGATCAACTGCGCAGCAGCATCGGAGATCTTTGCCGTCAAGACATCGATACCATCCATGAGTGGCTGTGCCCAGGTGAAGATCGACTGAAAGAACAGCGTCATCACGATCAGGAAGACGAGCGCACCACCCACGGGATGCAACATCACGCGGTCGAGCCACTTGGTTGTTGTGTCTTCCCGACCACGCACAACGACCTCGTCGAGCATTGCACGTGCCCATGCTGAGCGTTCCTCTACCGATGCTGCTCCTACGTCGACTGGGTTCGGCAGCGTTGCAGCGTTCGACCACAGCGCATCGCGGAGTTCGCCCAGACCAAGACCTTTCGATCCCACGACGGGCACAACCGGCACGCCCAAGCTGTGATGCAAGGTGATGTCGTCGAATACACCGCCGCGAGCTTTTACAGCATCAACCATCGTTGCCACGACTACCATTGGCAATCCTAGCGTCGAGAGTTCCGCGAACAACGCAAAGCACTTCGACGGATGGTCGGCACTCAACACATGCACAATCACATCTGGACGTGGGATTGACGGGTGCTCGCCTCGCAACACATCGATCGTGAGTTGTTCGTCTTCAGATGCAGCCGACATACCATAAATGCCCGGCAGATCAATCACCGTGAGTTCGTCACCGCCCGTGCGCAACGTCCCAAGCATCGGCTCGACTGTCACACCGGGAAAATTCCCAACGCGTTGCTGGAGTCCGGTGAGCTCGTTGAACAGCGTTGACTTGCCTACGTTCGGCACACCAACGACGGCGATCGTTCGTGCAGCCATTATGCGTCCACGTAGATACAAAGCTCACGCGTTGGGCGCACGCCCAGTCGCGCATCATCGAGTGCCAATTCAAGGGGGCCACCAAAGGGCGCTTTGCGCACAATCGTGCACCACACACCCGGCACTAAGCCTAGCTGCATAACACGCTCTGTATGCCGCACGTCGCCCTCGACGGAGACAATGCGGCAACGGGTGCCGGCCGGAAGATGTTGAAGGAGCTGCGACATGTTATTTGGATTTAGTCCAAAGTTACGGAATTGTACATTGCCAATACTTTTTACATTTTGTAGAATGCTTCGATCACTCTACGTCGACCTCAACTCGTACTTCGCCTCGGTGGAACAGCAGCTAGATCCATCGCTTCGTGGACGTCCGGTAGCTGTGGTTCCTGTGATGGCTGATACGACGTGCGCCATCGCTGCTTCGTACGAAGCGAAGAAATTCGGTGTTACAACAGGCACCATCATCGCTGATGCGAAAGTGAAATGTCCGGGCCTAATACTCGTGCATGCCAAGCATACGGTCTATGTTGAAATGCATCATCGTATCATCGATGCCGTAGAACGGGTGATTCACGTGAAGCGCGTCGCATCGATCGATGAGATGGTGTGCGATCTCACCGGATCGGCTCGTGATCGTGATCGCGCACTGGCCATCGCACGCGATGTCAAAGACTCCATCTACCTACATGTCGGCAGCGAGATGCGCTGTAGCATTGGTATCGCACCCAACGACTACCTTGCCAAGACAGCAAGCGATATGCAGAAGCCTGATGGATGCGTGGTGCTTGATGAGGAGGATCTTCCACAGAGGCTGTATGCGTTACAGTTGCGTGACCTCTGCGGTATCGGACGTAACATGTATGCACGCCTGTGGAAGCATGGCATCTACACGGTCGAGATGCTATGCACTGCAACACAGCGACAACTTCGTGATGTATGGGGTGGTGTAGAGGGCGAACGCATGTATGCGCGCTTACGCGGCGAAGATGTGCCGCTGCCACCAACGCAGAAGTCAACCGTTGGACATTCACATGTGCTCGAACCAGCGTTCCGTTCTCGGGAGGGGGCTAGTAGCGTCCTCCATCGTTTGGTACAAAAGGCAGCGATGCGCTTGCGTTCCTACGAACTGGTTTCGGGACGTGTTGACGTGCGTATTCGGTTTCGCTGTGGCACATGCTGGAAGGCAGGCATGAAGCTGTCATCTACGCAGGACATCGTACAATTCACGCAGGCACTTAGCCGGATGCTGGTAGATATGCCACATGATACAACGCCGATCAACGTGAGTGTGTCGCTCAATGATGTTGCCCCTCGCGCGCAGATACCTCAGCCACTGCTCGACGACGTCGGGCCGGTGCGCGAATCTCTCAACGCGTCAATCGACGCGATCAATCACAAGTACGGAAAGAACACACTCTACGTGGGTACTGCATGGAATGCGCTGAACAGCGCGCCAATGCGCATCGCGTTTACCCACATCCCGGATCTTGAACTCGACGACGACGAGTGACTACCGCACGAAGTACGTGCGATGATGATTGGTCCGATCCATAGCGTTATGCGGATGCCCCTTTACATAGGGCTGCACAAACCGGAAATCCTCATCATTGAGAATCAGAAGCATCGGTGCATTATCGATTGCAATCTGCTCGGCCTGTCGATACAGCGTCATACGCTCAGCACGATTGGTGGTTGAGAGCGCACGCTCGAACAGCGCATCGAACTCTGCGTTTTGAAATCGCGTGGAGTTGATTGGCGACGGTTGCGATGGCTCGGGTACAATCTTACCGTAGTACAGGTTGAGGAATGACTCAGGATCGGGATAGTCCGCAACCCATCCGAGACGGAAGAAGGGCGCTGTACCTGCGTCGATCGACTCAAGATGCTGCGCGAACTCTACTTGGAGGAGGTTGACCGTGATGTTGAGATGCTCTTTCAGCATTCCCTGGATAGCCTCAGCAATCGAGGCGTTTCGTCCGCCCCCAGCATTGAGCTGCAAGGTCAACTCGGGGAATCCACGTCCGTTTGGATACCCTGCCTCGGCCATCAACGCACGTGCGCGCACGGGATCGAACCGATACCCGCGCACACTGTCGGATGCATAGCCTGGCATTGATGGTGGCACTAAGCCATGGTGCGCCGGACCCGATGCTTGCCCCTTGAGGACGTAGCGAATGATGCGCTGGCGATCAACGGCATAGTTGAGTGCTTTGCGTATGCGCACATCCTTGAGGACAGGATCAATCGTTACCATGCCGTAGAACTGTGTGGCAAGTGCCGTGACGTGCAGGAGCTGGTACTTCGCCCACTTGCCCTTTGGTTGCTTCTTCTCGTCGACAATCTCTGCGAAGAACTCATTCGGAATGCGGTACGACTCTTCGAGATTGCCTGCATCAAACTCGAGAAGCTGCATTTTATCGTCCTTCATAAAAGTGAAGCGGATTCCGTCGAGATACGGCACACGATTCCCCGCTTCGTCGACATCCCAGTATGTTGGATTGCGACGGAGCTCACACGATCGATCGGGCGTCCAGGAAACAAATCGGAACGGACCTGATCCAACGGGATGTTGTGTGAACGCGTTTCCATAGCGCTCGACTGCTTCGCGCGGGACAATCCCCATCGATGTCTGCGCTACTGTGTATGCAAAGGGGGCGAAGGGTTTAACCAATCGGATCTGAAATGTCGTGTCGTTCACAACAACACAGCCGCGTACTCCCTGCACTGTGGGTGCCATCCCCGAGCGCTGTGCCTGTCGGGTTGCTTCGTAGAATTCGCTGGCACCAACAACCTTATCGCGGAAATACGTGTCGTTCTTGGTCTTCGTCCGCACATCACACACTCGCTCGAAGCTATACTTCACATCGGCTGCAATAACGCGTCGCCCCTTGCCGCCGGGAAAACACGGATCATCATGAAACGTTGCTGTCGATCGAAGATGATACGTGTACGTTTGCCCATCATCAGACACATCATAGCTCGTTGCAAGCTGGGGTACGATATTGAGCTCGTGATCGAAGCCGATGAGCTGGTCGTAGATGTTGATGATGATGTGCGACGACGTCATGTCATTGACACGCGCGGGATCGAGCGAACTCAACTCACCTGTTTCGTTCTGGCGGTAGACGCCACCATACATCTTACCACCAGCTGCTGGCCGGAGCTCGCCTTCTGGTTGTCCCTGAGACGTGCAGGCAGCAAGCAACGCTGCCGCGATCAGGATACTCGATGCCACCTGAAGTTTCATCTGTGCTCCTATCGAACGGGCGTAACAACTTCGATCTGCACGGTACGCGAATAGGAGCGTCCTTCGGGAGTTTCGTTGTCATAGAGCAAACGATCTGAACCAACCGGCTCAATCACAACGCGATCGTCACTGAGACCGAGTGCTCGTTGTGCTTCAACGCAGCGCTTACGTGCAAGCTCACGGTTGTACTCGGGGTTACCCTGACGGTCGGCAAATCCCATGATTCGCACCTTCGATGTCGGTTGGATACGATCCTTGACGCGCTGCATAATCCGCTGATTCGACGGATTGAGTCGTGCACTGTTGAAGTCGAATACAATCAGTGAGTAGCGCTCAACCATCTTGCCTTCTTCTTGGCGTGCCTTCATTGTTTGCAACGTCACGTAGTCTACAGCAACTGTGTCGGATGCTGTTACACTTGATCCAGCTGCGTCACGCACGCGATAGGTTGCGATCACCGATCCGTCGCGCTGAAGCTTGGTCTCTGACGTTTCAACCGACCATGTGACGTCGCGAGGCGAGCCACCACCATCATCAGCCGCAAGTTGACGTCCGTTCTGCGACACACGAAGTGACCATTCATCAATACCCTGCTCATCACGAACAGTTGGCCGCACAACGATGGTCGTTGGATTGATGATCAAGTCGCGATCGCGGAACTCGACAGGTTCGAGAAACGCTGGATTACCTGCCTCGATCTCGACACGCTGATTCTCTGCACGACCATCGACTGTTGTTGGATTCGCAGGCTCAGCTGGAAGCAATCCTGCACGTGTAACGATCCGTTCCGGAGCAATGCCCCATGTAGCGACGAGGTACTCTTTGATGCCCTCGGCGCGCTGACGTGAAACGTTGCGGTTACCCTGTTCAACGCCAGCATTACTGCAGTAACCACTGACTGTGATGTTACCATCTGGAATCGTCGACATGCGATGACCAATGATATTGAGGACATTTCGATACACATCAAGCTGACTGCGCTCGAGCTTCGTTGTCTGAAACACCACGGCCTCGGATGCAACTAAACGCATCTGCGTAGTTGCTGGTAACTCGCCGCTACCTTCAGGGTAATAGATCTGCGGTAACAACGGATAACTCTCGATGACGTCGAGTTCCTCGACGCGGATGGCCTCGAGCGGACCCATGGTACCGTCGTCATGACGCGCCATGAGTTGCAATGTAATGCCCGGTGAGAACGATCGCGGCGTCTCCCGCAGATAGCGTTCTTTGATCGTGAGTGTGTGATACTCGACGTCACCACGACGCTGCACATCTTCGTCTTCGACGCGATTCTGGAGCGTGATGCGCGGAGCTGCAAGACCAGCCTTCTCAGCATAGATCGTGTCGCGCACGAACACGGTGTCGTATTCCTTGCTAGCCTCTACCGGCGTGTAGACACCAAATCGCACACTCACGCCAGCCTGCACCGAAACAACGCGCCAGTCGACACTTGTTACTGCAAGTGCTGGCACATACGCACGCAGCTCCGGTCGCACAAGCGCACCCGAGCGCAGCGTGAATTCATAACCAACGCCTACCGACCCATGCAGCTGCACGGCCTGTGCGTCAGGGATATCCCCGCTGACGGCATTCCGCACCGCAGAGCCGTTCGAGAACGTATACCCCTCGGGCTGAACAAGCGTCTCGCGCTGGTCGAATGTCTTCTGCAACAGAAAACCTGCACGCACTCCTGCAGAGAGCAACAATCCTGGACCGACCCGGACAGCAAGCGATGGTTCGAGTGCAATGATTGCGAGTCCGGCATCGAGCGTGTGGTCGACCATGATTGCACGGCGCTCTTCAACGGGTATCGGACCATCCGTGAGAACTGGCTCGTTACCAATCTGCTGCGATGAACGCAACGTAGCCGACATTCCAGCATATCCCAGACGGTTTTGAATCTCGAGTGATTCCGACAACGGAATGTCAAGCGATACACCACCAGCAAGACCGAGCGAGAGCGTAGAACCAAATGACGTACAGCAGTTTGGCACACCCGGCAACGCACCGAACTGTGCCATATGCAGGTTTCCATGCGCACCCACATAACCGCCGAGATACATCGAAAGGCGTTCACCCTGCTGCGTCACGGAGTCGCGACGTAACAGTTGCGCGTTGCACTCAAGCGCGGAGAGTGAAACGACACAGATCACCAGCAACGTAGACCAACGAGGATTCATCATCATTGTGCGCATCATCGGAGAATAGTAAGTGGAGCAACGCGGCGGCGCGTCGGTGTTTCCAGCACAACTGAGTACACGCCAGGTGCCCACTGACGAACGTCACGAAGTGAGCGATGCGAAGCATCTCCACGCGTGTGCATGAAGCTCCATGCATCTATGCGTTCACCAGTAATCGACATGATCGTGATCGTGTGCATCCCTTGCTCGAAGACATCGGCAACAACCTCGGCTACATCAACCGAAGGGTTCGGCAGGACGCGCATTGCAAGCGCTCCTGCACGGGTTACAAAGCGGTCGCCACCTTCTCGGCAGATCGCGAGCGTGAGAGATCCATCAATTGGTCGTACGATGGGCGCAAACGCAGGTGTTTCGATCCGCGCGTCAACCACGCGCAGCGCAGTCGAACCAACCGTACCCAACGTCATGTCGCCGACAATTGATGTAAGCACCTGACGCGAGTCCGTGACGTTGATGCCAGGTACTACGATCTCGAGGGCGGTAGTGCCGGCCGTCGACGTATTCGAACGAATTGTTCCACCGTCAACGCTGCGAGCTACGAAGACTTCGGTTGCATACTGAAGTCTGAGAATCAGCGTCCCGCCTGTCAAATTTTGATCACCACTCGCACGACGCGCCGTGATGGGCAACGCATAGTTGCGCGTTGCAGGATCGACCGTGTCGATCGGCATCTCCAACAGTATCTCGATGTTCAACTGCCCAACACCTGAAATCGGAATACGCCGGGTATCATTGCATGGCGCGTCGAAGGTTACGAGCAGCGTATCAACATACGGTTGCTGTACTCCTGGTGTGAAGGCCACATCAACATCGAAAAACGTCGTACGATCAAGTCGGAATGGTGCTTGTTGCGACGGTGTGACACTGAACACCCCACCGCTGGTACCCTGCAGGGCAATGCGTGCAATGTTTGCGGCTTGACCACCTACGTTCTGCACCGTTACACGTTGCGATACGGTGTTGCCAACACTAGTCGTTCCAAACACAACTCGGTCGGGAGCAGTCGCTAATAGCACGCGACGCTCACCCTTGAGTTCAGTGATGATGGTAAGATCACTACCGCCGATACTGCCCGTCACAACCACATTCGCCTGCTTGCGACCATCGGTTGATGAGCGAGGATCGAAACGAACATAGAGTGCGATCGACGCACCTGGCTGGAGAACTTGTCCGGCGAGTGCTGCCGCATTCTCGAGGATGAACAGTGAAGCGTCCGGACCCGTGACAGATGCAGACAGCAGCGTGAGCGGAACGGCTTGCGTGTTTGTGTAGACGATACTGTCGCGCGCCGTTGCGCACTCGGCGACGATACCCATATCGAGGAGCGCTGCTGCACTGATCGAACGTGAGAAACCTAGCGCACGCACCAGCACCACCACGGTATCGGCACATGGTTGGGTAAGGACCATCAGAACAGTGTCCTCAATTGCTCCGTCGTTGCGCGCTTCTACGGTGAAGGTAACAGCCACCGAGTCGTCACTGGCAACGCTGAACGTTGGAGGAGCAACCGTCGTCGATGTTGAACCGGGAGTTAGTGCAAGTGTTCCTGCTGTTGCGAGGGCTGACGCATTCGTGTAGAATCGCTGTGCTTGACCTTGCGTACCAACTTCAATGAGCCCAAGATCAACGACGCGTGGTCCGGCAAGATTTGCCGACGCGCGGTATCCTGCGAGCGGAATGTTCAACGCGTTCAGCTGTGGGTCGCTGGTTCGGATAGTAAGAACCGCAGACTTCGATCCGTCAGGTCCGATCGAACCATTCATTACCACACCAAAGGAGGCCGATGCGCCGGGTGCCAACTCAAGATCATTGAGCGGTTGTCGTACGATTCGGAACGATGCTTGGTCGAGTCCGTTGATCGAAGCTGGATAGAAGAGCGTCAGTGGTACCGAACCTGAATTCGTAACCACAACACTGTCGGTACCCACAGCGCAACTCGAAACGGTGTCGAACGATATCGATGGTTGCGACAGCGTGATGCTTGCTCCGCGCGCGGAGCCTGCAAGGATTGTTACGATTGTTGCCGGACAGCTTCCGTTGACCGAGTCTGTACCAAGACGTAACGTGTAGGCATGATCACCATCAGCAAGGGGCTCGAAGGCGTACGTGATGAACATGGATGCGCCAGGCACAAGCACAGCGGGCAATACTGGCTCAACGCGCATCACACGGAACGGAACGCCCGCAGGTATTGTCGGGAGCGCAGACACTCGTGCGTTGTCGCTACCATCGTTGCGGAGTTCGATGGTGAGTTCGGGACGATCACCAACACGCACCACGCCAAACTGTCCGGTGCCAATGAGTGTGAGGTTCGACTCACGCACGTCGCCACGTACCCAGACGGTGTCTGGTCGTGGACATTCTGCAGTGTAGATAAGGACGGGTATCACAAACACACCACGTGCTCGGCCGAGGAACGTTGCCAGGAATGCAGCACTACCCGTTCCTGCTGAGAGATCGCTCGGTGCACCACCTCGAATTGTTACAAGCGCCGGTGATGTTGACACAATGCGCTCGATGCGCATTGCCGATGCACTAGGATTGGCAATAATCACCGACGTGCTCACGTCACGTCCGATGCAGACGATACCTAGATCAACTGTATCACGCTTGACGCTTGGTGTGCCATACGAATACGTGAAGTCGTACGGACGAACATCAACACGAAGGTTCACGATGAACGGACGTGCCGAGGTTGCTGCTGTGTCGTTATGCTGCAGCGCTAGCTGCGCCGTGATTGTACCGGACTGACCCGTAACAGGTGTGAAGGCAACCACGTACGCTGTTGAATCGAATGGCTTGATCGTATCGCTGAGCACTGGTGCAACAAGTCGGAACCCAGCTGCACCGGTGAACGTCGATTGCGAGATCACGAGTGGTGATTCACCAACGTTCTTCACCCACACTGTGTCGCGAAGTTCCTCGTCAGGACACACGTATGCACCGAGGTCGAGCGACTGAGCGCCGTTAATGATAGGCGGACCGTAGATGCGGATGATGTTCCATGCTGATTGCGAGAAGATCATTTCCGGAATTGCCGTGTACTCACCTGCACCCGCAGTAGGTACGGCAAGACCAACAGCGACGTAGTATAATGTGTCACGTCCAGGCCACGTTATCTGCTGACGCCAGAATCCAGATTCGTTGATGCGATATCCGCTAACACGCGGACCAAGCTGCCAGGGTCCGCTCTCTGGCTTGATGTAGATCTGGAGATCGTTGCCATTGCCTTGACCTGTGAGAAGGTGCGTACGCAACGCGTTGGTGGATGTATCGGTCATCGGACCAACCATCACGTTGAGGTTCAGTGGAACAGCACCATCATACCGTGCGCGACCACGTCCACCCGACATCATACGTGCTGCTGGATTCGGGTTTGCATCCGACGCACCGCTGATCTGCCATGTTACGGCATCAGTCGGACGTGGATTGTCGAGTCGACCACCGGCAATCACTCCGCCCCCTGAACCACCGCCACCTAACACCGTGCGTCGTGCCGGGAGTGCACCGCGTGCGGCAATGTTGAGGCTACTGAGGAAGTTTGCATGAATCGACACAGCGCCACCACCGCCACCGCCACCGCTAGCACGGTTAAAGAGATCAGGATTTCCTCCAGCGCCACCCGAGCCCCCTGCCAATGGAACAAGGACGATGTTGCCATGGGTGTTACCGCCGTTGGTTGTTCCTGTTTCATCACCACCGTCTTCGCCATAGCCACCGCCACCACCGCGCTTACTCTCTTGCGATCCGGAACCACCGCCATTGCCACCAACGGGCGAGCATGCATTGCGATTGTCGCACCCCGTGCCACTCTGTCCGAATGGATGACCTGTGCCGCCCCCTGCATTTTCGTACGCACCTGTGGATTCACCACCGGGAATGCCACTCAACGATTTCGAGCCGCGCGTGTTGGCATTGTCGCGTGGAACATCTTCGCCCGAACCGAGACCAGGCTTTTGCCGTCGATTGCCAAAGGTACTGTTCACGCCGCCGGGTCCGCCACCGGTGTAACCGGCGCCGCCTTCGGTACCACCAGTTGTAGCGAGCGAGTTTTCGTATTCTCCTGCACCACCACCGCCACCTGGACCACCATTTGCGCCACTTGCACTCACACTGATATCTACGGTGCCAACTCCACGGATGGTACTCGGCGAGAGCAACGTAAACGGCAAGTATGCTTGATTGCCGGGAGCGCGCGAATCAGGATCGCGCAACGACGCAGTGTAGGTTTCGCCGCCAGGAAGAATCAGCGAGTCGACGATCATAGCGCCGCGACGCGAGCGCTTTCCTAGTGTGCCTTCACCGAGGATACGTCCGGGATCTGCCGTGACGTTTCCGAGCGTCCATGGTTTGACGATGTAGAACGTGTCCAGGTTCGACACACGACCGTTGACAACCACCTTGATCGGTATACGGAACTCTTGGCGTAGAGCTTCCCAATCGCTGCTGTTCGGCTGTGCGGTAGGATGCACGAATGCATGTGTTGCAATCATGCGTCCGTCCCAGCTCACAACGAGCGGACCAAACGCAATGCGTGCAGAATCTGCCGGACGGTCCAGCACAAGGCGAACATCATCACCGGCATTATTGAGCCATACACGATCGGCACCGAAGGTGCCGCGTGCTGTTGCTGGCGCAAAGACTTCGACATACGTCGAGAACCGTGGGGATCCAATATCCGGCAGGATGTAGGCGATCTGCGGTTGCGCAACCACTAACGTTGCACCACACAACCACAGGAACACCAGCATACTGGGTGCGATTAAGCGTCGTATCATATCGTAGCAATCACTTTGAGTTCAACAGCAATTGGTGTTGGTAGAGCGCCGATCTCAATTGTCGTGCGGCATGCATGCACACCTGCGAAATGTTCTGCGTAAAGACGATTAAACACTGGGAAGTCGCGCTTCATGTCAGTCAGGAATACCTGCACATCAACGATGTGGTCCCACGTTGACCCAGCGTCTTCAATGATGTAGCGAATGTTGCGAAACACGCTCAACGTCTGCGCTTCGATGTCATACGCGCGTATCGTTCCATCATCATTGAGTGTAACCCCTGGAATCACCCGCGTGCCTCGTTCGCGCGGACCAACCCCGCTCAAGAAGAGCAGGTTGCCTACACGACGAGCGTGGGGATATGCGCCAACAGGTTCTGGTGCGCGATCTGAATTGATGATGATCGTTTCCATGCGGTTATACCTGAATGCAGATGTTCTTTGGTTCTGTAAAAAATCGGAGCGCTTCGATGCCACCCTCACGTCCGACACCACTGTGTTTGACGCCACCGAATGGAGTGCGGAGATCACGATTAAGCCATGTATTCACCCATACGATCCCACTCTCGAGTCGGTTCGCTGTGCGATGAGCACGTTGCAGAGAATTGGTCCACACAGATGCAGCCAAACCATACGGCGTGCCGTTTGCCATAGCAATTACATCGTCTTCCCCATCGAATGGGATCAGCGTTGCCACCGGACCGAAGATCTCTTCTTGATTGACGCGGCACCAGGCATCGACGCCTTCGATCAAGGTTGGTGCAACGAAGAATCCATTGGCACACCTTCCCTCGAGATGCACACGTGATCCACCACACAACACCGTTCCACCCTCTTCGCGCGCAAGCGTGATGTAGGAAAGTACCTTGTGCATATGAGCTTCATTCACAAGAGCGCCCATACGTGTGCCTTCAGCAAGCGGATCACCCGGTGTGAACGCCGCGACCTCGCGCACTACTGCATCGCGAAACGCATCGTAGATGCCGCGTTGCACGAAGATGCGTGAGCCACAGAGACAGATCTCACCTTGATTGGTGAATGCCGCACGCACGACGTGTCGTGCGACGTAATCAACTTCAACATCGTCGTACACGATGGTTGGGTTCTTGCCTCCGAGTTCCAGACTCAACTTCTTGAACATTGGGGCCGCTGTCCGTGCAATCGCTGCACCCGTTGCTGTTCCACCCGTGAATGAGATCGCCTTGATCATCGGGTGTTCAACGATCGCTGCGCCAACTTCAGCACCATGTCCCTGGACGATATTGAGCACGCCCGGTGGCAGGCCTGCATCCGTGCAGATCTGTCCCAGCAAGAAGGCTGTCATCGGCGTGAGCTCACTTGGCTTTGCAACGACCGTATTGCCCGCTGCAAGCGCAGGCGCAATCTTCCACGTAAACAAATACAGCGGGAGGTTCCACGGGGAGATACATCCCACAACACCAAGCGGTGATCGCGTGACATAGTTCATCGCGTGCTGATCTGTTTGATACGCTTCGGTATGGGTATGCAGAATCTCGGTCGCGAAGAACGCCATGTTGTCGATAGCGCGTGGGATGTCAACACTCTTGGCCAGGGAAAGGGGCTTCCCCTGGTCGTTCGATTCCGCGAGTGCGAGATCGTCGAGATGTGCTGCTATGCCGCGCGAGATCGCCATGAGGATCTCGGAGCGACGTTTCGCTGTGAGTGCCGACCACGCAGGGAACGCCTCGCGTGCAGCCGTCACTGCAAGCTCGACGTCGGCCGCGGTGCTTCGTGCGATGGAAGAATACACTTCACCGATGGCAGGATTGACATTGTCAATCCACCCACCCTCGACGGGGTCGTGATACTGTCCGCCGATGTAGTTTCTGATATGCAACATGATGATTTCCCTGAACTTGCGAATATACCGTATGTTGCTACATGGAGTTCGCAGAAGCAGTTCGAATGTACCTCACAGCGCTTGACGTCGAAAAGAGCGCAAGTACACATACGATCGTTGCCTACGAAGCGGCGTTGACCCAGTTCCAGCGCTATCTCGAAGAGTCATGGGGCACGCTTCCTCACGTTGACGACGTCAACGAGGCCGACATACGTCCGTTCCTTGGATGGTTGCACGATCGCGGACTCGAGAAACGGTCACTTCGGATGAAACTCGCGGCAGTACGAAGCTTCTATCGCTTTCTACTCCGCTCCGACGTCATTGAGAGAAACCCGGCCGCACTGCTTCGCTCTCCCAAAATCGATAAGAAGCTCCCCTCCTTTCTGCAGGAGCACGAGGCAGCATCGCTATGGGATTCCTTCGACACCGAGAGCGTGCAGGGTCTGCGAGACCGAGCACTGTGTGAATTACTCTACGGCTCTGGGCTGCGGATCTCCGAAGCATTGCAGCTGAATCTCGGCGACATCGATGCAACCCAACGCACTGTTCGCGTCCTTGGTAAGCGATTGAAAGAACGCATCGTACCCGTCACACGTGAATCGCTCGACAGCATCGACGCGTATGTGATACGCAGGACCGAGCTCCAACCTGATCCCTCGGAACATGCCCTATACCTTGGTGATCGCGGCAAGCGCCTCACCAGCGTCAGTGCATGGCGGATCGTGCGCCGCGCACTTGGTCCGATCACCGAGGCCGACCGAAAGAGCCCGCACATTCTGCGTCACTCCTTCGCAACGCATCTGCTGGATAATGGTGCAGATCTCTCGGCAGTGAGCGACATGTTGGGACACTCCTCGTTGTCGACCACCCAGGTATACACACACGTGAGCGTTGAGCGTCTCAAAGACGCCTACAAACAGGCGCATCCACGGTCGCGAACGAGCTCCAAATCGTCGTAGTTTCGTACATGAAAATCTCCGTCATCGGATCAGGACATCTTGGTTCAATTCATGCGCGCCTTGCGGCACAGCAACCAGACGTAACCCTAGTTAGTATTGTCGATCCCGATCAAACACGCGGCAGTGCCGTGGCGTCTGAACACGGTGCAACATGGTATCCTTCGGTGGAGACCATGCCCGACGTCGATGCTGTGATCATTGCAGCACCTACGTCGATGCATTTTTCATTGGCAACAACCTGCTTGGATCGTGGCTTTCATTGCTTCATCGAAAAGCCGGTGACCGCGACGTATGGCGAAGCCGTTGCGCTACGCGATCACGCCCGCTCATCGAATCGCATCATTCAGGTGGGGCATGTTGAGCGCTTCAATCCAGCCGTGCGTGCCCTAGCAGGGTATGCCGTTGAACCAGTGTTTATTGAAGCCCACCGTCTGGCAACGTTCAAGCCCCGTGCAATCGATGTGAGTGTGATTCACGATCTGATGATCCACGATATCGATCTCTTGCTATGGATGACCAAGAGCGAGGTTGTCGACGTTCAGGCAACTGGTGTTGCCGTGCTCACGCAAACGCCCGACATCTGCAATGCGCGATTGACGTTTGCAAATGGCTGTGTTGCCAACATCACGGCGTCGCGCATCTCTGCAAAACCAATGCGCAAGTTGCGCGTGTTCCAGCGCGACAGTTATGTGTCGCTCGATCTTGCCGCCGGAACCATTGAACTCTATCGCCTCATAGACTCTGCACAAATGGAACCATCGCATCAAGTTCCACTTGGGACCATCAACACCGAGCATGGCGATAAGATGATTGTGTTCGACACTCCAACGGTCGAGCCCGTTAATGCTATTGCCGAAGAACAACGTGCGTTTCTCACGAGTATTACCACCGGCACGGATGCTGCCGTCACCCTCGACGATGGTGCACAGGCAATCCGCGTGGCTGAATGGATCGATCGCGTACGCCGCGCATAACGCTGCACGCTGCGGCACTTGTTGTACTGTGCATCCTGCACGGGACAACGACATCGTCGTATGCGCAATCGGAATCAAGCGACTTTGCCCGCATCGGCCATGCGGCTTTTCTCTCAACTACGGCAACTGATTACCAGTGCGTAGGAGTCAATCCTGCGAACTTGGGCTTTGTTCCCGAGACGGAGATCTTTACGCTTGCCGAGCCACTCGGTAGCGGCGTCTCACGCAGGCGAAAAGACTGGGCGTTTACCATGCTCGAGGGTGGTGCCTCGGCACATAGCAATGCACTCTCGAAAGACGGTTTGCTGGATGTGATTCTTCAGCAAGGTGGTGTGAAGTTTACTCCCGAACAGAAGGTCGCAGCCGCAGATGCCTTCGGTGGAAACGGTATTCGCTTCAATGCCGATGTCATCTTGATCGGATTGTCCTTCCAGTCGCAGGGGTTTGGTGGACTTGCCCTAACGGTACGCGAGCGTGGATCAGGCAGCTTTGTTCTCAACAACGAAGCCGCCTCGATCATCTTTGAAGGACGTGGCGCGTCGTATTTCGACTCGCTCGTCGTGAACGGGCGTGGAGATACCGTCGGCATTGCAAAGCAGCCGCAGCGCTATTCCGAGCTGTTCAATGGGACATTGCTTTCGATGGTCTGGTACCGTGAGTACGCGGCCTCGTATGGCGTCCGGCTGTTGAATCTCCGTCATGTAAAGTTCTACGCAGGCGTCACGGCCAAGACACTCGAAGCATTTGCCTATCTGGATGCACGCGCCGATGGCACGAACTTCGCAGCCCGCAGCGCTCTTAGTCCGTATTTCGGGATTAATTACGGCAACGCCAATACACCATCATACCTTCCCGGTAGCGAACTGGCTCCCGTAGGACTTGGCTGGGGGATGGATATTGGTGCCACACTTGAGCTCGGAGATCTCACACTTAGTGCGTCGATGATCGATCTCGGCAAGATGACCTTCGATGGCAATGTGTTTACGGCCGCCGATACGATCCTCAACGGACTTTCAAGCGGCGGGTTCAACAACTACAACATCTTTGACGAAGCACAGCTCATCACCGGCGACGGCGGCTTCTTCAAGTGGGGCGGCCTGCAGACAGCTGCAACCGAACTACCTACACGTGCAAAGTTTGGAGCATCGTACTTCGTGAATTACCGAATGCGAGTCGGACTCGATGTGATCGCTTCGATTAATCGTACAGCTGGCGCTCTCGAACAACCGATCTTCAGCGCCGGTGTCGACTTCCGTCCGCTCACATGGATCAAACTCGGCATAGGCGTGGGATGGGGCGGCACGATGGGTGTGTTCGTCCCGGTCTCGGTAATGTTCTCGTTCTTCGGTGGAACCTGGGAACTCGGCGCAAGCTCACGCGACGTCGTTACCTACTTCGCTGCGAAACCGCCAGTGATGTCCCTCGCCGTTGGCGTGATGCGATTACGATTCTAGCTTACCACGCGTACGCTTCTGGTGCTTGATTCTGTTCGCCTGGCCAGATTCCTTCAAGTGTAGCAAGAATCTCAGCATCAAGCGTGATGCCCAGCGTCGCAACATTGGCATCGAGCTGCGCAACCGTGCGTGGTCCAATGATCGGACTCGTCACACCATCACGTTGCAACACCCATGCAAGCGCTACATCGGCGTAGTCGACGCCAATCTTGCGGCATAGGTTTTCGTAGGCTTCAATCTGCGGACGGAGTGGTTCGGCAGCTGCACGTAATTGTGGACGCTTGCGACGCACGGCATCGTCGACCGAGAAGATGCCACAGAGCATACCACCTGCGAGCGGACTCCATGGGATGAGCGCCATACCGTAGGCCTTTACAGCTGGAATCACTTCCAACTCGATACGGCGGTTGCGGAGTGAGTACACACTCTGCTCGCTTACCAAGCCAACCATGTGTCGCTGCGCCGCACGCTCATTTGCCATGGCAATATTCCATGCAGCAAAGTTTGATGAACCAACATAGAGCACCTTCCCCTGCTGGATCAGCACGTCCATCGCCTGCCATACCTCTTCCCACGGTGTGCTACGATCGATGTGGTGCATCTGTAGCAAGTCGATGCGATCGGTCTTCATCCGACGGAGTGAGTCTTCGACAGACTGACGAATGTGATATGCCGAACAGCCACGGTCGTTTACGCCGGGACCCATCGTTCCGTAGAACTTCGTCGCAAGCACGATCTTGTCGCGACGCGTTGCATCCTCTGCGAGCCAGTTGCCGATCACCGACTCTGTGCGTCCAACACCCTTGTCGAAGCCGTACACGTTTGCAGTGTCAAAGAAGTTGATCCCGTGCTCAAGAGCGCGCGACATCACTGGGAACGACTCTTCCTCTTCGACTATCTGACCGAAGTTCATTGTGCCGAGGCACAGTTGCGAAACGCGAAGTCCGGTGCGACCAAGGTGTACGTAGTTCATGGCTTCTAAGGGGCTGAATTGTGGCGAAAGGAGCTCGAATTTACGCGGTATCTTTGCCACATGCAGTATCCGTTTTCCTCCATCGAGCAAAAGTGGCAGTCCACCTGGGCTGACCAGCAGACTTACCGTACCACCGACGACACGTCGAAGCCGAAGTACTATGTGCTTGATATGTTCCCCTATCCGTCCGGACAGGGTCTACATATCGGACACC